>QNDV01000157.1 GCA_003646045.1 bacterium | reverse complement strand
CGAGATGGGCGCCGCCCAGGATCTGCAGGCGGTAGAGTACGTCCCCCTCATCGTCCCGGGCCTCGAAGAGCCGGCGCTCGGTGACGACGAAGAAGTTGTCCTGTTCGAACAACTCCCGGCGTTCAGCCAGGGTGGGATGGGTGTCCCAGTCGTCGGCCTCGGACAGGGGTATGGATTCGTGGGCGAACTGCAGTTTGCCCAGGATCGTCGTGGCTCCGGCCAGGGCCCGCTCGGTATCCATGAGTTCCGCGACGGTGGTTACGCCCACGACGTCGGCCACCCGTTCGTGGCGGCGTTGCGTACGGCGCTGGTTCTGGTAGTAGACCAGTGTAACGGTCTCGGGCCGCGCGGGCTGGTAGGCGGGGGCCAGATGCAGCTCACAATGGGCGATCTCATGGGCCAGGACGTGGGCGAGCTCCGCCTCGTCTTCCACTGCTGCCAGCAGCTTGTCGGTTATGAACACGAAGCCCGTGGGGTAGGACACGGCCTGCATCAATCCCGACTGCACCACCGTGAACTCGTACTCGAAACCACGGGGCGCGAAGGGCAGCGCGGCCACCAGGCGCTCGCCCAGTTCCTGGACCCGCTGTTGCACCTGCTGGTCGTCGACAGGTGGAAAGGCCTGCGTATAGAGTCGCGCCCGTTCCACGGCCGCGGCGCGGATGATGGCATAGCCCTCGTAGGGCAGGGGCGGGTCGTCGGGGAAGCAGGCGGGGCAGGGCGTATGCCCCACGGTATCGTTCGCCGCCATGCGCAGCTCCGGCGCCGGCAGGTGATTGCAGGCTCCGAGATGGGCCAGGCCGCTGCGGGTATTGATGATGACCCGCGGCGTGTCCGGTGCCTCGCCGAATTCGAAGAGGTCGGACAGCATCAGGGGAAAGACCTGATCCAGCAGGTCCTGGCTGAGTTTGTCGTCCCGCTCGTACAGCCAGAGCTTGATCCGGGCCCCCGTCGCCGACTCGACCTCGATCCGGTAGGCCCGGTCGCGCCGCTTGGTCTTGCGGATACGGAAGGTCTCGCCCTCGCGGGCCAGGCGGTGGAAGCGTCGGGGCAGGTGATAGCCGTAGCTGCGGCCGTTCCATTCCAGATAGCTCATGGGCAGCAGCAGATGATCCGGGCGCACGGTGCGGGGCTCCGTATTGAACTCATCCACCACCTGGTCGGCTATCTTCTCCGACGGCCCGGCCAGGGTGAGGGCGGGCAGGGTGCAGACCAATACCGATAACAACAGGACGCGGCGCATGAGATCCCCCTCCATGTGCTGGTTAGTGGTTCGCCAGTATAGTGAATGCGCGCTCGCAGTAACAAGATGCAATCACGTCCGGTTGTTCCTACTTTGATCCTTACCCCGACGACCGGAGACCTCGTGAATTCTCGCCGTCTTCTACCTGTCCTGACCGTGCTGCTGCTGCTGATGCCTGCCTGCGGGAAGGACTCGACTCCTTCGTCACAACCCCCGACCGTGGTCCAGGTCCGCGATGCTGCCGGCACCGTGCCGGTTGCCGACGTCAAGATCGTCATCATGGATGCCACTGCGAACCTGCCCCTGGCGGCACCCCTGCGGTCGGACGACGACGGCGTGTGTGATTTCGGTCATCTGCCGGGCACGGGGCACATGGTGATGGTATTCGGCGGTGGGTCTTGGCGGCCGTTCGGTGTGACGGAAACGGTGGTGGCGGATGTCGATCCGGGTTTGATGACACCTGCCACCGCGTCTCATTCGACGTTGCTGCTGACCCGTGTCACGCCCATTCCGCGTCCCGGTGCTTCCCATATCAGCGGCAACATGATCGATGCCGATACCGGGGCTCCGCTGGACCAGGTATTCGTCGCTGTCACCCCCTATCCCATCGGCTATCTGGGGCAAACCGGACCTTCGGACGATGTCACCCTGGCCGATGGCGCTTTCCGGGTCTCGGAGATCATCTTCGCCCAGGAGCCCATCACCGGGAGACCGGTCCAGGTGCTGCCCCTGTTCATCACGCGCCATGGCTACCTGCCCCGGGTGTGGCTCTATCAGGCACGTCCCGGTGAGAACATCGTCGAGATCACCGGTGTGCAGATCGCCCTGCAGCGGGATAGGTCAGCCGCCCGGGGAGGACTGCGGGGCCGCCTGCTGCGGCTGGGTGAGCCGGTGGCCGATCTGGTGGTGGGAATCGGTATAGCTTCCCTGCCATCGACCAAGGGTGCGGCCGGCCTTACGGGCTTCACGGCGGTCACCGACACCGCGGGCGTCTTCGTCTTCGAGGACCTGCCTGCGGATCGGTACATACTGCATCCGGCCCACCTGCCCGGGGATCACGCCTTCTATCCTGACCAGGACGCCAATTTTCCCCGCGAGGTAGTGGCCGGCGAGGAACTGGACGCCGGAGATTTTCTGCTGGTCTGGGAGATGGATCCGTTGTTGCCCAGGTCGGGTTCGCAGGTGTCGGACCTGATGCGCGAATTCATCTGGGAGCCGGTACCGGGTGCTGCCACCTACGAGTTCTTTCTCGACGGGCCCGGTGCTGTCGTGGTGGCTGAGCCCACATACGTATTGCCGGGGACGCAACCGCTGGCAGGGGGCAATCACTGGTGGTCGGTGATCGCGCGGGACGCGCAGGGGGCCGCGGTGGGTACCTTCGGGCAGGAGGCGGAATTTTTTGTGGTGGAGGGGGCGCAATCAGGGCGATGAATATCTCATTCGTATTAGCATAACGATGTTGACATGTCGAAGTCGTTTTGACAAAATACCTGCCGGGGATTAGTGCGGGTTATTCCGCAAATCATGACACAGCAACAATAAAGAAGGGAGTATTCGTCTGAATTCTCTATGTCGCCCTGTCTGAAATGCAAAAATATCATTCCTTGAGGGGGGATCATCTAATGAAAAAAAACAGCACACATGGTATTCGTGCCGGGGTCATATTAACCCTGTGCATCCTGGTGGGTACGGGTGCTATGGCCGCCACCGAGCAAGACAAGAGCCAGGCCATTCTGGACGGCTTGGCATGGCTGTCTCAGACGCAGGTCGTATCCGGTACCGAAGGATACTGGTCCTACGCCTACGATGGCACCCTGGCTACTACCGGTGCTGCGGCGCTGGCATTCATCGAAGCTGGCTTCCTGCCTGGAGAGTCCGTTGTCATTGGCGAGGTCGACTACGGTGACGTGGTGGGCCGGGCCGTGACCTTCGTCTTCAACCGTGCCACCGTGGACGGCCGTTTCGCCGTGGAGTACTCGGGATTCGAACACTACGCCGAGGACTACAACTTCGACCTGGATTATAGCAACGACCCGGGGGCCAACGGCCAGGCCATCTATTTCGAGCCCGGTGATTCCCATCGACGCGTCTACACCACCGGCATCTGTGTGCCCGTGGTCTACGCCCTGGGCGAGGCTCTTACCGAGGTTCATGGTCCGGAGGTCCTCGATGAGCCCATCGGCATCGGCTCGCCGGCCATTTCCGGCCTCAGTTACCGCGAAGCCATGCAGGACCTGGTGGACTGGTTCGTATGGGGTCAGGTGGAGCCCAACCGTGGTACCAATCGCGGCGGCTGGCGCTACGATGCCAACTACTCCACTTCCGACAACTCCACCGCCCAGTGGGGATCATTGCCCCTGCTCTATTCCAAGTCCTGGGGTCTGAATACGCCGGCATTCGTGTACACCGAATTGGAGCGTTGGGTAAACTACATCCAGAACGGCAATGGCGGCTCGGGATATGATCATCCCTGGGTCTACGTGAACATGGCCAAGACCGGCGGACTGCTGCTGGAGTTGGCAGCCATCGGGGCACCGCTGGAGGATAGCAGGGTGCAACGCGCCATCGGCTTCATCAACTCGCGCTGGAACACCGGGCCGTCCAACACCTGGTACGGTAATTTCAATCATTCCTATGCCATGTGGGCCGTCTACAAGGGCCTGGAGAACTACGGTCTGCTGCCCACTGCCGAGTCATTCGGCACCGACTTCCGTGTGGGGACGGGTATTCCCGCCGCCGTGGGTGGCTACACCGTAGGTGACGTGCGGGACACGCGCATTTCGGCCGACGATGACTGGTATTCACACTATTGCCAGTACCTCGTGGACATCCAGGGCTCCGACGGCCGGTGGAGTGGCTATTCCTACTGGAACGGGTCGCTGGCCACGGCGTGGTACATCAACATCCTGAGCGCTGGCGGACGGGTCCCACCCATAGGCAACCCCGCCGTGGCTCTTTTCACCACTTTTGAAGGCGACTGTCTGCGTCACAACGACCCGGTGCGGCACGTGGCCCAGTACTGGTACCGCAACCGGGACGGAATTGCTGACCCCAACACGGTGCCCGCCGAGGGTGTGGTGGTGGAGATCTTCCTTAGCCAGCAACTGGACTTCGTGGACGCCAGCGGAAACGGCGAATACCACGAGGCTTCCCACAGCGCCACCTGGGCCATCGGTACCATGCAGGTAGGTGAGTCGGGAGAGGTCTGGCTCGAGACCACCGTGGCCAGCACCGCTGGTGCGTCGGTTAACCTGACCTGCTCGGCAGAGGTGAGCGCAACCAACCTGCCGGATACCGGCTGGGGTGTGGATGACACCGAGGTACCCGTCTGCGATGACCCTGTCAGCTGCTATTGGGTAGATTCGGGCCAGATCACCGAAATGGGCGCCGCCACCGGTCTGGGCTGGGGTGACTATGACGGCGACGGTGACCAGGACCTGCTCATCGCCAATCTGGGCCTGAACCACCTCTATGAGAACGTGGACGGGGTATTGACCCTGGTTCCCGGCTGGTGCGACGATGACGAACCGTCCTACGGCGTGGCCTGGGGCGACTACGATAACGACGGCCTGGCGGACCTCTACGTGGTGAATTCGGGTGTGCCCAACGCCCTTTACCACAATGAGGACGGCGTACTGGTGCGTGTGGACGCGGGCGATGCCGCCGACGCGGGCCAGGGCTACAATGCCGCCTGGGTCGACTTCGACAAGGATCGGGACCTGGATCTCTTCCTGTGTAACCGCAACGGAACAAGTCACCTTTTCAGAAACGACGACGGAGTATTCCTGACTGTACCTGGAGCCACTGAGATCGTCGGTACGGCGCGCGGTTGCGCCTTCGCCGATTACGACAACGATGGTGACCAGGACCTCTACGTCAGCATGCTCGGGGCCAACGTCCTGCTGCGGAATGACGACGGTGTCTATGTTGATGCTACCGCCGCGCCACTGGACGACAACGGCAAGGGCAAGGGCGTAGCCTGGGGTGATTTCGATAACGACCAGGACCTGGACCTGTACCTGGTCAACACCCAAGGTGAGAACCGACTCTTCCGGAACGACCTGCAGGGCTTCTTTACGGATGTAACCGACAGCCTTCTGGGCAACGCCGCCAACGGCCGCGCCTGCGCCTGGATCGACTACAACCACGACGGCTGGCTGGATCTGTTCCTGACCAACATCGCCGGCGACAACGTCATGTTCGAGAATGACCGTGGCGTGTTCTGGGATAACACCTGTGAAGCCCTGGCCGATGCGGCGCCCCTGGCGTCGTGGGGTTGTGGCTTCGCCGACTACGACCAGGACGGCGACCAGGACCTGGCCATGTCCGTGAACACCTACACCGAGGCCAGCTACCTGTTCAACAACACCATGCTCACCGGTCTGGTCCAGAACTGGCTGCAGGTGGACCTGCGCGGCGAGGGGTCCAACCGCTCCGGCGTGGGTGCGCGTATCATCGTGGATACGGGACAGTTGACCATGGTCCGCGAGGTCAGTGCCAGCGGCACCTTCCTCAGTCAGGCACCCTTGACGGCCAGTTTCGGCACCGCCGGGGCGACCATGGTGGACGTAACGGTGCTCTGGCCCGACGGTACGGAGCAGACGGTGGAGAACGTGCCCACCAACCAGCGGGTACTGGTTGTCGAGTCCATGGGTATCTCCCATGTCTCGGACCTGCCGAACCTGTCGGCGCTGGCCGTTCGCAACCACCCGAACCCCTT
>QNDV01000156.1 GCA_003646045.1 bacterium | reverse complement strand
CGTCGACCAGTGACAGCCCCCGGTACTCCATGAGCGCCGCGATATCGTAGGCCACCACGTTGCGGATGAAGAACTCGCCGTGCCCCGTGGCCGATACGCCGCAGGTAGCGTTGGCGGCATAGGTCCCCGCGCCGATGATCGGCGAGTCTCCCACGCGTCCCCACATCTTCATGGTCATGCCGCCGGTCGAGGTGCCGGCGGCGATGTTGCCGTCAACATCCACCGCCACACAGCCCACGGTACCGTGCTTGTCGTCGCCCGCGGCACGACGCGCGTCCTTCGCACGTTGCAGGGCCTGCCAGCGGCGGTCGGTATGGAAATAGCCGGGATCGACTATCTCGAGCCCGTGTGCGGCCGCAAAGGCCTCGGCGCCGTCACGGGCCATCATCACGTGGGGGGATTGTTCCATCACGGCGCGGGCCGCGGCGATGGGATTGCGAAGGGTGGTGACCCCGGCCACGGCACCGGCATTGCCGTCACGACCGTCCATGATGGAGGCATCCATCTCGTTGACGCCCGCCTCGGTGAAAACCGCGCCCTTGCCCGCGTTGAAGAGTGGCGAGTCCTCCATGGTGCGGATAACGGCCTCCACCGCGTCCAGGCTGGTGCCGCCGCCGGTGAGTACGTCGCGGCCCGTATCGAGGGCGAACTGCAGGGCGTCGCGGTAGGCCTGTTCGGTGGCCTCGTCCAGGTCCGCGGGGAGGATGGTGCCGGCGCCACCGTGGATGACGAGGGCCCATTCGTCCTGTGCAGGCACGGTCCCAGCCCATGCCAAGCCGGCCAACAGCAAACTCACAAGTGCTGCCAGCACCAGGATTCTAGTACCGCTCATGCTCTCGCCTGCCTCCCGTTACAGGTTGGTACCCGGCGCCGCTGATCACCCTGGACCATGCCGGGGGCATTATGAGCCATCTCATGGGAATTGGAAGATAATCCGGCAGTGTTGTGCCTTCTGGATGGTACCCGCTGCTCCACCTGGATCACCGTGGCCCCGGGGGACACGATCGCGCGACGGAAACTCTCCCTTTCCCCATCAAGTCCCCCCCCCAACCGACCGATAACCCCCATGGACCCGTATCCGCCGGACGACCGGCGGCCAACACCGGGAATGTGCCATTTTCTCAAGCGAGGAGCGCCCGCCGTGATGGATACCGAGCTCAAATCCAAGGTCGATTTCGAGATCAAGGAGATCCTGCAGACCGTGGATCTCTTCGAGTCCATCTCCGAGGAGTACCTGCTCGATATCGCGGCCGCCGGTGAGGTAAGGGTCCTTGAGCGGGGACAGACGCTTTTCAAACGCGGTGACGAATCGGACCGGATCTACCTGGTGATGGATGGCGCCATCGAGATAGTACGTTCCACCTCGGACCAGCCCGAACCCGTGCCGGTGGCCTACATCACCCCGGGCGAGTTGATCGGGGACATGGCCCTTTTCACCGGCACGCCCAGGGGCTCGGACGCGCGCATTCCCGAGATCGCCATGGTCTGGGAACTGACCCGCGAACAGTTCGAGGAGCAGGCTGAGCGCATACCGGGCTACGGCATGCAGCTGACCCGCATGTTCGCTCACCGCATGCAGGAACTCATCACCCACATGCGCCGCCAGAGCAAGCGCAAGGAACTGACAGGCAAGCTGTGCCACTTCGATATGCCCACGGTGGTCCAGACCCTGATCAACGCCAAGCAGAATGGTCTGCTGTCGTTCATGGACGACGAGGGCAAGACCTTCGCCGAGGTGATGCTCGCCTCGGGTGCGATCGACCGCGTGTGGTGCGGCCCCCTGCACGGCGCCGAGGCCTTCACCGAGATCTTCCTGTCCCGCGACGAGGGCGAGTTCACTTTCCGCTCGGTGCAGGACCTGGACCCCGAGGCCATCAGCGACGTGCCCATCACCATGCCCTCGCATCACCTCTTGATGGAGGCCATGCGCCTGGCCGACGAGCTGGAGAAGCTGCGCGAGGAACTGCCCGACACGAAGCGCAATTTCGAAGCCACTACGACATCCCTCAAATGGGACGGCAAGGATGACGCCGCCATCGCCCAGGCCATCCTGCGCCTGCTGCGTTCGCCGCGCCAGCTGGAGGGCCTGCACGAGCAGGTGCCGTGTTCGACCTATACCCTGTTCCGGGTGGCGAGCATCCTGATCGATACGGGCCAGGTGGGAGCACTGTAGGTAGCTACAGAACCCGCCCAACCAGTTGTGCCTCCGAGATTGTGTGCGGGTTCACGCGGTGCTATCGATCAGCGCTTCACCCAAGCGGCGTACATCTCTGGATAGCCAATCAGGTAGCTGTCATCCTGCACCCCCACGCTCAAGGCCTGACAGAGGGCGTCCACCTCATGGCGCGTCATCAACCCTGTCTGAACAGCAACCTCCTGCATGGCCTCAACCGTCATCAGCGACAATCGCTTGCCGTTTGCCTCTCGAACCAACATACGGTCAACGCGCAGTTCTACCTGATCGTAGCCACACTCGCGGAACATGTGCCACAGTTTGGTGCCGATACGCGTGTTGGGAAACAAGGTAAATATCTTGTTCAACCCCGTGCCCCCACCAGGGTCCGGCGCGGTATAGAGCGTCGAAAAGTCGCCATCGTGGACGATTACTGTGCCCTGGGGTCGGCAGACACGGAGCATTTCCTTTAGCACTACCATTGGTTCAGCTACGTGGAGCAGCAGCAGCCGGGCATAGACCACATCGAAGGAGCCATCTTCAAACCTCAGGGAATGCGCGTCACCCAGGGTGAAGGTGATATTGCTTTCGTCAGTGAGGGATTTGGCTGATTCGAGCAAACCTTGGTCAAAATCCACGCCCACAACGCTTCCTGACTTGCCGACCCTTTTGCCCAGCATTCGGGTCGTCTCGCCGACGCCACAACCCAGATCGAGTGCCTGGACACCGGTCAGGTCATCTATCTCATCGAGAAAGCGGATCGTGGACGGCGAGAAGGTCTGTGCAAGTTGCTTCTGGCGCTCGAGCCCGGATATACTCTCATCGATAGTGTAATTCATTTCATCTCCTGACTAAGCACGCGCAACCAGACACCGAAATGTGGCATCAATCAAGTATGTCCCGTCAGTTTGGCGGAAGGGCTCAACTGCCTCAGAATACGCCGAATCAACTGCGGCCTCGCTTGTGTGTTCTATCGCGCGAATCGAAACACCCGCCGACTTGAGACCTCGCAGGGCGGTTGCCATGTCGGGATAATGCCAAGGCGAAGCGACATCGAATACTTCGATAGGTGAAAGATCAGCAGAAGAAGCGAATTGTCGAAGCGCGCCTTCATTGGATAGGGCAAATGGACCCGGAGTTCCCGGGGGGGGCGCAGGAAGCAGCGGCTTAATTGCAGAAATGAGTGCAGCCGCTTCCATTCCTTCTGGCTCTCCCCAAGTCATTACCACAACATCCGCGCCTTGCCGGGCCACACGCTTCGCTTCCGCGAGCGCGACACCGGGGTTGCCGGCGTACTGAAATGAATTGAAGCCCGTGACCAAATCAAATGAATCGTCGGGAAAGGGCAGGCTCTCCAATTCGCCTTTGTGAAACTCGCCATTCGGAACACGCTTTCGAGCGATGGCCAATAAACTCTCAGCGGCGTCAAGCCCAGATACACAGGAACCTCGTTCATAGGCAACCTGAGTAGCCATTCCAGCTCCGCAACCAGCATCCAGATGGGACACCCCGGTACTCAGTCCAATGCGGTCGTAAACGGCCTTGTAGACCGGCAATACCGTTCCCTCTTGAATGTTGGCCCAGTCATCGGCACGCGCCCCCCATAGGCAACTGTTTATTTCGGCAGTTTGCGGCTTCTTCTCTATAGACATTCTATGCTCCTACTCCTGGTAATTCCGGATACTATGGGGACTGTTATTTCTTAAGGATCACGAGCGGACCTAACTGTATTTAAGCCGCAGAAAGTACCTATCTCGTTAATTGACAGGGGGTAGTTTCTACTGTGCATCCCAGAATATCCGATGGAGGTCATTATTTCAATGCTATATCCGACGATTTAGGTATTATATGTCCGGCATTTCGTCCATTGAACCGTTTGCGAACCTTAGGAGCCCCTGTGATGAAGACCAGAATACGTGTGTTGCTTGCCCTGTCGATCCTGTTGGTGGCCATCCCCACCGCAGCGCTGGCCGGCGCCGAGAACACTCCCGAATCCGCCAAGCAAATGAAAGCCCTCGGCAACATGTGCACCGAGACTGCCGGCGCCCGCGCCGAGCGGCAGGCCACAGAGCCCCTGTACGACCGCCTGGGCGGCTACGAGAGGATCGAGTCACTAGTAGCGGTGATCGTCCACAACCACGCCATCAATCCGGATTTCAAGGAAATGATGACCACCATCGACCAGCCGCGCCTCATCAAGCACGTCACCGATTTTGTGGCTGCCGGTACCGGCGGCTCGGCCAAGTACACGGGCCGCTCGCTGAAGGACTCCCACACTCCCCTGGACTTCAACGACGCCGATTTCCTGTCAGCCGGTGCCGATGTGGTCAAATCCATGCAGCACATGGGCTACGGCCAGAACGAGATCGACGAATTCGTCTGCATCCTGGTATCGCTCAAGGACCAGGTGGTGTTCAAGTAGAATTGCGTCGCGATTGAATTGCCGGTGAGGGTCAATGCTTCGGAGGTGGGACGGTGCTATACTGGATGGCATCGTCCCGCCTGATTTCTGGATTGATCCTCGGGGAGCCTCTCGCCATGGCCACCACTGCCTACCTCATCGACACCATGGCCTACGTATTCCGCAGCTTTTACGCCATGCGTCCCATGTCAGCCCCCGACGGAACACCGATCAATGCGGTCTTCGGGCTGGGCATGACGCTGCAGAAGTTCGTTGGCGACCACCAGCCGGAACTGGCGGTCTGCTGCTACGACGCCGGCGCCGAGACCTTCCGTAACCGTATCTACCCCGCCTACAAGGCCAACCGCGGCGCGCCACCGCCGGAGCTGGTGCCCCAGTTCGACCTGTGCCGCCAACTGACGGGGCACATGGGTTTCGCCACGGCTATCGCACCGGGTTACGAGGCCGACGATCTGATCGCAACTCTGACGACCCGCCTGCGCGACTCCGGCCACGAGGTTGTCATCGTCACGGGGGACAAGGACCTGGCCCAGCTGCTGGGGCCGGGGGTCAAGATCTTCAACCTGGCCAAGAACGACTGGTGGCACGCCGCGGGTGTGCCCCGGCGCATGGGCGTGCGCGCGGAGCAGGTGGGCGACCTGCTGGCGTTGATGGGCGATGCGTCGGACAACATTCCCGGCGTGCGCGGTGTCGGGCCCAAGGCGGCCACGGTCCTGCTGGAGGCGTTCGGCGACCTGGATGCGATCTATGCGGACCTGGACCGTGTCGAGACGCTGCCGGTGCGGGGAGCGAAGGGATTGCGCGCACGGTTGGAAGCCGGTCACGAGACGGCACTACTGAGCCGACGGCTGGTGGCGCTGGACCACGAGGTACCCTGCGATTTGACGGACGAGGACCTGCGGTACACCGGTGCAGTGTCGACGGATCTCGAGGCGTTCGCCGAAACCTGGGGTGTGGAACGGGTGGCGGCGAGAACGCCGCGCGCCTAGACCGGATTATTCATGAATAATCCGGGCTAGACCGTGTTCAGGATCGTCCCTGCCAGATCTGCCGCCGTAGTGCGGTTGAGGGTCGGATTCGTCTTCACGGGAAATACGCCGTCGGTACGTGGCGCTGGCAGATCCACTCCCAGGGCACGCAAGCGGTTCCGCAGCGCCTCGGCGTCACCACCCACCAGTTTCAGCAGCACCACGTTGGTCCCGTCGGGCACGCGCTCCACCTGGAACTTCCCACTGGCTTCCAGACGGGCGAACAGGTCGTCGGCCATCTCCAGCGCCGCTGCGTATTCAGCGGCAAAGCCGTCGAGGTGATGCAGGGCCACCGCCGCGAAAGGCCATACCTGGGGCATGCCCCCGCCGAAGCGGCGTCGGTCGTGG
>QNDV01000155.1 GCA_003646045.1 bacterium | reverse complement strand
GGCCTGGGTTTGTCTGCGCGGCTGGACGAGGACCCCCAGCGGGCGTTGAGTGCCCTGGGCGAGGCAAGTGCTGCTGTGGCTCATACCTCGCCGGAGAGCTACACCCTGGCCCTCGATGCGGCGGGAATCGAATTGGGAGCAGGGCGTCCCCGCGCAGCACTGGCTGTCCTGGAGCCTGTTCTCGGCGATGACCGCGACATAATGCCGGGGCAGGTACTGCTGTTGGCCGGTCTGGCCACCCGGGCCACGGGGGATGAGAGTAGAGCCGAACGACTGCTGGCCGGAGTACGCCCGGGCGACCCGGCTTTTGCCGAAGCCCGCATCGCCCTCGGCGAGTTGAGTCTTGCCAGGGGCGATGCCGAGCGGGCCCTGCGCTATCTGGAAGCCGAGGACGTGGGACCACGAGCTGCTGCAGGACGCTGGCGCGCGCAACGTCTGTTGGGCGCCGATGGCATAGCGCGGCAGATCCTCGCGGACATGGAAAGGGATGACTCCGGGGGGCTGGCCCTGCTGGAAGTGAGGCGCCTGTTGCGCGAGGCCGCCGAGGAAGAGTCGGTCCGGATGGCCGGCGACGCCGGGGTTGCCTCCGCTGATGCGGTGGCTGCCAGGCCAACCATCAGCGGGCGCTATACGCTGCAGTTGGGCGCCTGGTCCGATCGCAGCCGCGCCCTGGACATGGTGCGCCGCTACGCGGGCGAGATCGACGATCTGCGTATCGACGAAGCCCGGGACGAGCGCGGACAGATACTCTACAAGGTTCGCGCCGGCGCCTACGACAACCCGGCCCTGGCCCGGACCGAAGCCGCCCGTCTCGAGTCCCGACTGGGGCTGGACATCTTCGTCGCCGACCGGAAAAACTGATACGGTGGCCGGCGGTGATGGCAAGAGCAGGGCACGGAAGCAGGGCGGGCCCAGGCTCACGCCCATGCTCACCCAGTATCTGGATCTCAAGGCCCAACATCCCGGCGCGCTGCTGCTGTTCCGCATGGGCGATTTCTACGAGACCTTCTTCGAGGATGCCCAGGTACTGGCCTCTACCGCCGGTGTCACCCTTACCAGCCGTGACAGCAAGAGCGACCATCCGGTGCCCCTGGCAGGTGTACCCTACCACGCCCTGGACACGTACCTGCAGCGCCTGCTGGGTGCGGGTCTCACCGTGGCGATCTGTGAGCAGGTAGAGGATCCGGCACAGGCCAAGGGGCTGGTGAAACGCGAAGTGGTGGAGATCATCAGCCCGGGCACCGTCACCGCCCCGGAACTGGTGGCATCCAGCAGTGGGTCCTATTGCCTGGCCTGGGTGCCGCGGCAACAGGGTGACAGCGGTTGGGCCCTGCTGGATGTGACCACCGGGGATTTTCGCTGTGGGGCCGAGGACATAACCCTGGAGAGTCTCTGTCAGCGACATCCCGTACGGGAAGTCATCGTGCATGAGGACACCGGCGAGGCGGAGTTGCAGGGTTGGCGCACGGGGCTGGAGAACGTGGTGCTCAATGGCGCCAACGGGGCCTGGTTTCACCCGGGGTTCGCCCGTCAGGTGTTGCTGGATCATTTCCAGGTGGCCAATCTGACGGCATTCGGCCTGGAGGATGGGTCCCGCGAACCGGGCACCACCGCGGCGGGAGCCCTGCTGCGCTATATATCGGCCCTGGCCATGAAGTCTCCCGCCCAGGTCACGGGGCTGCAATTCAGCGCCCGCAACAGCCGCCTGTCCCTGGACGAGGAGACCCTGCGTAACCTGGAGGTTTTCCGGACCTTCCGCGGCGAACGGGGCGAGGGAACTCTCATCCACCACATCGACGGCTCGGTTACACCCATGGGGCGCCGCCTGTTGGAATTCCGCCTGGCCGAAGCCATGACCGACGTGGAGGAACTCGACCGCTGGCACACGGGGGTGTCCGCCCTGCTCGAGGACCGTGCCTGGCGCGGTGATCTGCGCGACGTATTGGGTCAGGTCGGGGACCTGGAACGCCTTTCAGCCAGAGCGGCCACCGGACGCATCGGACCCGCGGCTTTGCGACAACTGGGACTTTCCCTGGTGGCGGTGGCGAAACTCCGGGAAAGCGCCTCGCGAGGCACCGGTGACGACCATCCGGTGGCCAGGTGGTTGGCCGAGACCCCGTCCTTCGACGACCTGAGCAGCCGCATCCTGGCCACCATCGCCGAAAATGCGCCGGGCAACGTGCGTCGAGCCGATTATATCGCCGAGGGTGTTGATCCGGACCTGGACCGCTGCCGGAGCATTGCCAATGACAGCAAGGGCTACCTGGCCGGGTTGCAGGGCCGGGAACGCGAGGCGACAGGCATCTCGACTCTCAAGGTGGGGTTCAACAAGGTCTTCGGCTATTACTTTGATGTAACACGCAAGCATTTGGACAAGGTGCCGGCTCACTTCGAACAGAAGCAGACCCTGGTGGGATCGGCCCGCTTTCACACGCCTGAGTTGAAAGAGGCCGAGGAGACCATTCTGGGTGCCGAGGATGAGGCCGGGCGACTGGAGACAGCCATCTTCGACGAACTCGTGGCGGCGGTGGGCGCAGCGGTGGGTCCCATGGCCGACGCCGCCAGGACCGTGGCCAGGGTGGATCTCATGCAAGGCTTCGCCGAGACGGCCGAGGCCCGGCAGTATTGCCGTCCCGTCTGTGACGACAGCCTGGAACTGGAGATCACCGGCGGACGCCATCCCGTGGTGGAACAGCTGCTGGACGCGGATTTCATCGCCAACGACACGGATCTGGGTGGAGAGAGCCAGCAGGTGTTGCTCATGACCGGGCCCAACATGGGTGGCAAGTCCACCTATCTGCGTCAGGTGGCCCTGATTGCCCTCATGGCCCAGGCCGGCAGCTTCGTTCCCGCCAAAGCCGCACGGCTGGGAGTGACCGATCGTATCTTCACCAGGGTCGGCGCCAGCGATAACCTGGCCCGGGGGGAATCCACTTTCTACGTGGAAATGAGTGAAGCCGCCCACATCCTGCACCAGATGACCCGGCGGTCCCTCGTGATCCTCGACGAGATCGGCCGCGGTACTTCCACCTACGATGGCCTGTCCCTGGCCTGGGCCATCACCGAGCACCTGTGTGATCCGGCGGGTCCCAGGCCCCGGGCGGTTTTTGCCACCCACTACCACGAGCTGACCGAATTGGAGGGGGACCTGCCCGGGCTGGTGAATCTGCATCTGGAGGTGCGGGAGTGGGAGGGCAGGATCATTTTCCTGCACTCGGTCAAGCCCGGGCGCAGCGACAAGAGCTACGGCATCCATGTGGCCCAATTGGCGGGGCTGCCCGCGCCGGTGCTGCGGCGGGCGCAGGAAATTCTGGCTTCGCTGTCGGAGGCGGACCGGCGGGATCTGCCGGCGCGTCGTCCCCGGATTGCCGATGCCGGGACCGCAACCGGCGCCAAGGCCCAGCTGAGCCTGTTCCGCGAGTCCGAGCGCGACGCCCTGTCTGCCCTGCGCGGCCTGGATCTGGCCACCCTCAGTCCGGTGGACGCCTTCATGTGGCTGGTCAGGATCCGCGAGCAACTCGACGACTGACTTCCTGTCAACGCGTATCGGGGCAACTGGCAATTTTCCGGTAATGCCAGCGGTTTTTCGGTCGAAAATCTCCAGGAACAGCGGATTCACGCCGAATCCGCAGGAGAGAGGTATCCATGGCCACAGTCGTCCGCTGGTCCGTCGTGCTGGCATGTCCCGGGGAGGGTGAACTCGCCCTGCTGGCGGATCTGTCTGCCCGTCGGGATGCGCACATAGTTGCCGTGGCCGACCCTGACGGAACCTCCCTCGGCGCGGACCTGGCCGAAATAATGGGCATTCCCGTGATCCACGACCTGGACGGCCTCAACCCGGGCGAAGTGGACTGGTTGGTCCATCCCGAGCTTTCCGAGCCTGTCGCCGCTCTCGTCGACGAGGCGGAGGCCAAGGGTATCGCCGCCGAGCGCGCCGACCTGTTCGCGGTGCGACTCATCGCACCGGGCCAACCCGTACCGGCGACACCGCGACCTGTTGCCACGCGGGATCTGGAACACCTGGAAAAGGAAACGGCCAACATACATCGCACCCTCAGTCGCATCGAGGAGGCCCTCGATCGCGAGAGCCTGCTGCGTTGGCTGCTGGGGCTGGCCATGCGGGCGGTGGGCGCCAGCAGTGGTTCCCTGATGCTGTGGGACGAAGCGGCGGGCGAATTGTACGTGGGCTTCGCCCATGGCCTGAGTGACGCCACCCGCCACCTGACCCGGGTCAAGGCTGGGGAAGGCATTTCCGGCCGAGTGGCCGCCACCGGCGAGGCGGCCCGGGTCCGCAGCCGTTCCAAGGGGAAGAACCGTGACCGCACCGACATCATCGACGCCGTATGCGCACCGCTGCGCTGGGACGATCGACTGCTGGGCGTGATCAATCTGTCGTCCACGGCCGACGACGGGCCCATGGGCACTGACGCCCTGGGCGTGGTCAACGGACTCAGCCATCGCCTGGCAAGTCTGCTGAACCGCTTCCTGGCGTTCCAGGCGGTCCAGGACCAGGAAAAGATCCGCGCCCTGGAGGAAGAACTCTGTACCGTGGTGGGGGATACAGCGGAGCCACGGGCGTTTCTGGGCACCTGGTTGGCCCACTATGCCAGGGCCGCCGGAGCCCTTGAGGCTGCCCTAGGTCTACTGACCGCCGACGGTGATCTTTGCGTCATCGCCCCGGACAGTGTCACCTACGAATCGCCGCCGGAGACGACCAAGGCCACGGTGCTGGCGACAGGTATGGCCCGGGTGATGAGGTGCTCCGAAGGCAGCGCCGAAACCGTCTACCATCTGCCGGTGGGCAAAGGCGCCCAGCGCGCCGTGCTGACCCTGGTCTTTTCCGGACCCGAGGAGGCCCACCGCTTCGGCGCCATGGCCGCCACCTACATCTACCTGGCCAACCGCCACCTCGGCCCGGCGCTGACCCTGGGGGAGCGCACCGACGAGGTAGAGCGTCTGACGCTGCTGGCGTCTGCTTTGAGCAGCCTGGCCGAGATGCAGAGCGGAGAGGCGGAAGAACGGGTGCTGTCGGCGGCTCGTCGCCTGACCGGCGCCCGGCAGGCCCTGCTGGTGGACGACCGCGCCCCACGGGCGGACGATCCCCTGGCCGATCTCAAGCTCGAAGCGTCGCGGCTGCTCAGGCAGACCGGTGACGAGGGCTGGATTGCCACCACGCTGGAGACGGGCAGCGAGGGCGAGCACCACGTGCTGGCCGTGCCCCTGGACACCACCCGGCCCCTGCCCGGATTGCTGCTGGTGGACAAGCAGCGGGTCCACGACCTGGACGCCGCGACCTTCACCGAGACCGACGCCCGCTTTGCCCGGCGACTGCTGCCCCTGTTGCGCACGCCCCGCATCCAGACCACTCCCGTCCCGGTGCCGGTCAGCGACAGCGGCACCGACCAAGTGGTGGGAATCCTGAAGCGGGAGATGGATCGCTGTGACCGCTACCACACCATGCTCGGCGTGGCCGCCTTCAGGCTGGACCGGTCGCCATCTTCGCTGGTGGTCGCCGAACTCGCGGCCAAACTGCGTTCCAGCGACCAGGTGGGTTGCCTCGATGACGGCACCGTGGTGGTGGTTGTGCCGGAGGATATCCAGTCCCTGCATCGTCTGCAGACGCGGGTCGAAGCGCTGCTGGGCGCCCTGACCGGTGCCTCCATGGTGGTCCGCAGCAGTAGCACAGTCTATCCCGGCCCCGCCTCGGACCCCGGCGAACTGCTGAGTGCGGCCACCAAAGGCTGTGGTTGAGCCCACCGGTTGACGCCCGCCCCGCTCTTGTCTACCCTTCCCGCACCGCAACTCCCGACGCCCCTGCACAGAAGACATGAAGGGTATCATGGCCGGCGAACGCACATCCCGCATAAGGGTCCTGGACAGCGCCACCATCGACCGCATCGCTGCCGGCGAAGTGGTGGAACGTCCGGCGTCCATCGTGAAGGAACTGGTGGAGAACGCCCTGGACGCCGGTGC
>QNDV01000154.1 GCA_003646045.1 bacterium | reverse complement strand
GGACTGACCAGGCTGCTGCTGGAGCCCATGCTGGCGCCAGGTGTCACGGGGCCGCGGGGGATCATGAACGTGGCGTCGACGGCGGCTTTCCAGCCCGGGCCGCTGATGGCGGTCTACTTCGCCACCAAGGCCTACGTGCTGCATTTCAGCGAGGCACTGGCCGAGGAAGTGCGTGCCGCGGGGGTTACGGTGTCGGCGTTCTGTCCCGGGCCGACGCGCACCGGGTTCTTCAAGACTGAGGCGATGATTCCCCGGGGCGCCGTGGATGCCGCAGGCAATGTTGATCAGGAAGCCCTGCAGGAATACCAGCGACGCGACGCCGCACGCATGGACGCGACACTGGCGGCGCGGGTGGGTTACGAGGGCTATCGGGCCGGCAGGGTGGTGGTGATTCCCGGGCTGTTCAATCGCCTGCAGGCGGCGGTGGCCTCGCGTCTGCCCCGGATGTGGATCAGGCGGTTGGCCTACCGGGCCATGCGCAAGGGTCAGTCCTTCTCGCGCGAGTAGTCGACGTAGGACTTCTCTTCCACCAGGGTCGAACCGCACTTCAGATTGAGGTCCTTCTTGAGGGCGGCGCGCCGGTCATTGGCGTGGTAGACGCTGCGGGCCAGTTTCACGAAGGACTCGCCGAAGTCGGCGGCGGCTTCGTGGCGGCGGATGTCGTCCTCGATTTCCCAGAGTTCCTCGTTGACGGTCTTGAGGCCGGTGACCTCGGCAGCGACGTCGGTGGCCGCCAGGGGCGAGGCGTTCCAGGTGTCCCGGAGCAGCTCCAGTTCCCGTCGCACGTTCACCAGCTTGGCCGGATCGTCGATGCGCTCGGACTTGATCTCCAGGATGGTGATCTTGTCCAGCAACTCGCCCACCGATACTTCCACTTTCAGGGCCATGGTCCGCCTCGTATCATGGTCGAAGGAATCAGGAGGGCGGGACGGTTGTCGCCCGCGCATCCGGAACAATCGCGAACAGCGGACAATAAAGCCTCGTTTGCGGGATCGCAAAAGGGAATTCACCATGGCCAAGTCCGAAAAATACCTGGTGGTGAGAGTTGGGCGCGGTGGCGACCTGGTGATGATCACGCCGGCGCTGCGGGCCCTGCTCGACGCGCGTCCCGAGGCCGAGGTCCACCTGTTGACCATGAAAGAGGGGGCCCGCGTACTGCGCGGTTTCGACCCTCGGGTCACCCGTGTCTGGGACTACAGCCGACGCTTTCCGTCGCGCCTGTTGCAGGAGCGCCGCCTGAAGTCGGCCCTGCGGACGGAAGACTACCACGCCGTGCTGTGCTTCGAGACCCGCCCCTTCTACCGCAAATGGCTGGGGGAGCTGGCGTCGTCCTGGCACGGCCTGGAAACCAGTCCGCCGCCGGCCCACTTCACCGACGGTTGTCTGGATCTGGTGGCTGCGGCCGTGGATGAACCCATCATGCGTGGCGCCCTGGAATTGCCCGTAAGTGACGAGGGCCGCACCCGCGCCCGGGCCCTGCTGGCGGATCACGGTGTGAACCCGGACGCCCGCCTGGTGGGGCTGCACGCCACCTTCAGCGGCAGCGGGAATCCCCTGAAGGATCGTCGCGGGCGACGGCACCGACAGTGGCCCACGGCGTCATGGGCCGAGCTGGCGCGGCTGCTGCGGCAGGGCGCCCGGGAGCGGGACATGGAAGTGGAAGTGATCATCGACAGCCTGCCCGAGGAGTACGAGCTGGTGGCCCCCATCGCCGCGGCCAGTGACGGTGCCGTGAAGGTGCTGACGGCGCCCCCGGACTTCGAGCGCTACAAGGGGCTGCTGGCCGAACTGGACCTGCTGGTCAGTCCCAACACCGGCCCCATGCACATGGCTGCCGCCCTGGGTACTCACGTGGTGGCGCTGTTCTCGGGCTGGTCCACTCTCGACTGCGGGCCCTACACGCCGGCGGAACGGCAGGACATCATGACGCCGCCCGCGGGGAACGAACGGCTGGCGGCGATCAAGCCCGCCGAGGTGGCGACCAGGGTCCTGTCGCGCTTCTGAAGCCTGAAGATGTGGTATCACCGGGAGGTTGGGGGGCAGTGAAGGCGCTCTACAACTAGTCGACCGGATGGTCGGCGCTTCCGGCCCCGTCCGCAGCTGCGGGCGGGGCTTCTTCATGCCAGGCCAGGGCCAGGCGGGCCCGGGTCAGCGGGTCGGTTTCGACGTAGGCCAGGGTTTTGCGGGACGGATCCAGCTCCAGGGCGTGCAGCAGCAGGTCGGCCAGGCGACCGGTGGTTACTTCCGGAGGCGCCTCTTCGTCTCCCACCGTGCGTCGGGTGAGGGCTTTCAGCAGGGCGGCCCGCAGCGGGGGTGTGCATACCGCCGCCGGGTCGGAGTCATCCACCACATCCACATCCACCAGGCGGTAGAGATGTTCGCTGTCCACCTCGCGCAGGCGGACCCGGGACAGGGCGGCGATCAGCATGAGGTACCGTCCATCGTCCAGCTGGTCGTGGCGCAGGATCTCCGCCATGGTGCCGATGGGCAGGGTGCGGGGGCCGAAATCACCGGCCGGCGCGTCGGTGTTGTAGGCAGTCAGCACGAAGCGGCCGGGGCCGTCCATGAGGTCGGCCACCATGCGGCGGTACCGCGTCTCGAAGATGTGCAACGGCGCCACCACCCCCGGAAAGAGGTAGTAGGCCGGCAACGGGAACAGGGGCAGGGTGGCGGTGGTGCTGCGCAGGGGTTTCATGACGCCGGGATCAGCCTCCATTACGGGGTTCGGTAGCGTTGACGACAAGGTATGCACGATCGCTTCGGGGGGCACGTCATCGCGCCGGGTGAATCCCCCCTTTTACCCGCGGGGATGCCTGTCTATACTGGGTCGCAGGACCCCAACCGCCCGGAGGCTCACCCATGAAAGACGTGACCGCGATCATCCTGGGCGGCGGCCGGGGCACACGCCTCTTCCCCCTGACCCTCGAGCGCTCCAAGCCCGCCGTGCCCTTCGCCGGCAAGTTCCGGCTCATCGACGTGCCCCTGAGCAACTGTATCAACTCGGGTCTCAAGAAGATCTTCGTGTTGACCCAGTTCCTGTCCGCCAGCATGCACCGTCACATCATGCGGACCTACACCTTCGACAACTTCAGCCGCGGCTTCGTGGACATCCTGGCCGCCGAGCAGACTCCCGAGCGCAGCGACTGGTTCCAGGGCACCAGCGACGCCGTGCGGGCCACCCTGAACCACACCATGTACTACGACACCAGCCAGGTGGTCATCCTGTCGGGCGATCACCTGTACCGCATGGACTATTCGGAGCTGGTACGATTCCACCGGAAGCAGGGGGCGGACATCACCATCGGCGTGTATCCCGTGCCGCGGGAAGAGGCGCCGCGCCTGGGTCTGCTACGGGCCGACGAGGAAAGCCGGGTCACCGAGTTCGTGGAGAAACCCACCGACGACGCGGTCATTGATCATTTCCGGGCCTCGCCCGAGATCTTCACCAACCACGGTATCGAGCTCAAGGGTGACAACTATCTGGCCTCCATGGGGATCTACGTGTTCGAGGCCGCGGTCCTGCGCAAGCTGCTGGAGGACACCAGCCAAACCGACTTTGGCGGCGAGGTGATTCCCGGCGCCATCGGCAAACACCGGGTCATGGCCTATCCCTTTGCCGACTACTGGCGGGACATCGGGACCATCGACGCCTTCTTCGACGCCAACCTGGAGCTGGTGAGGAACAAGCCTCCCTTCAGCATGCACGCCCCGGGCTGGCCCACTTTCACCCGTACGCGCAACCTGCCGCCGGCTCGCATCACCGACTCGGAGATCCACGACTGTATCGTGGCCGAGGGGGCGACGGTGACCGGTGCCCACATCAGCAACAGCATCGTCGGGGTGCGCGGTCAGGTGGGGCGCGGTTCGCGGCTGAAGGACGTCATCCTCCAGGGCAGCGATTTCTTCGAAGGCGAGCGCAGGCTGGGCGCCAAGGGGCGTTGTGATCCCGACGCGCCGCCCATGGGGGTGGGGCGCAACTGCCGCATCGAACGCTGCATCATCGACAAGAACGCGCATATCGGGGACGACGTGGTGATCGAGTCCCACGCCGACGCCGCCGACAGCAAGGGCCCCTATTGCTGGATCCGCGACGGCATCACCATTGTGCCCAAGGGCACGGTGATTCCGTCGGGCACCTGTCTCTGAGGTGGCCATGGGCGGCAACGGCATAGGCATATCCGGTGCGGGCCTTGCCCTGTTGCTGATGCTGTCCGGCCCCGCCGCGGCCGGGGAGCTCTTCACACAACCCGAGGCCGGCGTCGGTTGCCGGACCCTGGCGCAACACGCCTTCGACGAGATTCCCGCGCTCTTCGTAGCGGCTGATCCCGACTCACTGCTGCTGCTGCTGGATCGTTGGGAAATGACCTGCGGTCCCCACGAGGTGATCACCCGCGCCCGCATCCTGGGGGCGATCTGGGACGGTGCCTTCGACGAGTCGCTCTACGGTCAGAACATCATGGCCGACCTGTTGCAGCGGGCCGACGAGATGGAGGCGGGCGCCGCCCCGGATTCGGCGCGGGCCCGGTATGACGAGTTCACGATCAACCTGGCCAACCAGCTCTTGCCGCATCAGCCAACCGATAGTCTCGAGGCTTTCTTCTGTCTCTACTATGCCGGCCGGGTGGAGGAAGCCCGGGCGTTGCTGGACGCGGACGAGTTGGCAGACACTTCCCTGGCCTACCGCTTCGAACTGGCCCGGGAGGAAATGTCCTGGCGGCACCAGTGGACCATGGCGGCCGCCTTCGGCAGTTGGAGTCCGCAGGGTGATCTGTCCTGGGTGGGAGACCAGGCCCTGATCGGGCTGCAGTTGGGACGCCGTGACGGCGACTGGCTGCTGCGGCTGGTGGGAGAATGGCGGCCCGGTCGCACGGACCAGCCCTACTGGGTGTCCAGGGACGGTGTCGATTACCTGTCGGATCGCTGGGGCGCCTGGCTGCTGGGCGGGGAAGCGGGTTATCGCCTTAACCTGACCGAGGCCTGGGAAGCCCAGTTCTTCGGCGGTGTGGGTGCCGACCTGCTACGCCCGTTCAAGTCGGACAATCTGGTGATGGGGGCGTTTCATACTTCGGCCGGACTGGGGTTGAGAAGCCGCGCAACCACGGCCGACACCTGGATCTGGGGATTCGACCTGCGCCACGAGTGGATCGACGATCGCAACGAGGACGCCGTCAACCTGGGAGGCACGGCCTGGAGTGTGCGCCTGGTGATGGAGAAGGTGTTCCCCCGCGGTGGAGTTCTGCGGTGACGCCGATGTGCGCCGGATGGCGGAGTTGTGTCGTGCAAGTTGGGGGTGGCATGTTACTTTGGTCGCGTGCCGGCCGCTGATCGCCAAGTTCTCGCCACCAATATCCACATGGAACGTCATGAACCGAACCGGAAAAGCCGCCATCGCCGCCACCGACCTGCGCCGAGACCTGCTGGTGGTCGCCGGGGTCGCCCTGCTCATGCGCGTGGTGGCCTGGGTCCTGCTGTCGCGCACGCCCTTCTTCGATACGCCGGTGGTGGATGCTTCCCAGTTCGATATCTGGGCCCGCACCCTGGCCGCCGGCCGCGAGTTCCAGCCCGGCGCTTTCTTCAAGCCGCCCCTGTATCCGTATCTCCTGTCCTTCCTCTACAAATTGGGCCTGGGGATTCGCGGCGTATACGTGTTGCAGGGACTGGCGGGGATGGTTTCGTGCCTGCTGGTCACCATCATCGCCCGGCGTCTTGTGACCCGGCGCCTGGCCCTGGGCGCGGGACTGGTGACGGCCCTGTTGCCCATCCTGCCCTTCTTCGAGTTCCAACTGCTGGCCGAGACCTGGACCACGCTGTTAACGCTGCTGGCGGTGGCCTGGCTGCTGGTCGGTCTCGAGCGCGGCGACACGCCCCTGGTGAGGTCGGCGGCCCAGGCGGGAGCGGCCCTCGGTCTGGCGGCCCTGGGGCGACCCAACCTGATGTTGGTGATAGTGGCGGTGGCCATCTGGCTGGTGGTGGTGCTCAGGC
>QNDV01000153.1 GCA_003646045.1 bacterium | reverse complement strand
TTGGGCTACCGCGTATTGCGCACTTCTGCGGTTACCGGTGAGGGCCTGGATCAGTTGGCCGAGCAACTGGCCGGTCGGGTTTCCCTGCTGCTGGGCGCTTCGGGGGTGGGCAAGACCAGCCTGCTGAACCTGCTGGATCCCGGCCTGGCGCTGCGGGTGGGCGAAGTGACCGCCCGGACCGGATTGGGCCGCCACACGACCACGCGCACCGAGCTCTTTCCCCTGGCAGGCGGTGGTTACATCGCCGACAGTCCGGGTATTCGCGGTTTCGAGCCCTGGGATGTTGAACCGGTGGCGGTGCGGGACTATTTTCCCGACTTCCGTGCCGAGGCGGACACGTGCCGCTTCAGGACCTGCCTGCACCGTGACGAGCCGGAATGTGGAGTCAAGGCTGCGGTGGCGGCCGGAGGTATCCCCGGCTGGCGCTATGAAGCCTACCTGGCGTTGCTGCGGGACCTGGAGGATCGTCGGGAAAGATCGGGACCCGGATCGCGGGGGCGCGGTACCGAGGGACGCAGACCGTAGAAACGCAGGGCTTCCTCACCCTCATGGAGGACCTTGTCCAGGGGCATGATCCCCGTTGGCGGATCCCAGCGCGTAGATAGTTCCGCCTGGTAGCAGGATTGCCACCCCGGTAGACGATGGCCCAGGAGCTCGGGCGACTTGGCCGTGACCTCGTAGAAGGCCAGGGCCAGGACGGCGATGGTGGTCAGATAGGCTCCCGTGGCCAGCAGGCGGCGCATGGTCTCTCCCCAGGGTGATCCGATCGTACGAACCTGTTCCGGTTATCGGCCACAGGTTGCCGGGATGTAGGGCAAGGGTCGTGCCACGGTGGGCGACCGGAAGCGGGATGGTGCATGGGCAGGCCGGGCAAGAGATCCTTCAGATACCTGCTGGCGACGGCGATCGCGCGTCTGGCCCGACGTCCGCCCCTGGTCGCGGCGGACCTGCGCCGTCTGCGACCAGGGGTCATCCTGCTGGTCAGGCAACACAGCCAGCTGGGGGACATGGTCTGCACTACGCCGGCCCTGCGAGCTATCCGCGAAACCTGGCCTGACGCGACCATCGTCCTGGTCACTGCGCCGGTGAATGTGGAAGTGGTGCAGGGCAACCCCCATGTGGACCAGGTCCTGACCTATGACAAACGGCATTGGCGGCGGCCGGCCCGGCATGCGGCGCTCCTGCGGCGGATCCGTGGTTTGCGTCCCGAACTGGCCCTGGTCCTGACCTCGTTCTCGGTGACCAGCGCCGCCATCGCCCTGGTTTCCGGCGCCCGCTGGGTGGTGGGGCCGGACAGCCTGCCCTGGGGCTGGGATGTGAGCCGGCACCTCTTCTCCCTGGAACTGCCCTCGCAGGTGTTCCCGGACCGTCACGCCGTGGCCCACGCCTTGGCGCCACTGTCGTCGGTGGGCATCACCACCGACGACATGGCGCCGGTGGTAATACCCACGGCGCAGGAACAGGCGCGGGCAGACGTGGTCATGGCCGAGTTGGACCTGGCGCCGGGGTTTCTGGTGTTGCATCCGGGGGCGGGCAAGATGCAGAATGTCTGGCCCGCGGCGAATTTTGCCGCGATCATTCGCGACTTGGATGCCGGTCCGCGGCAGATCCTGGTGTTGCAGGGACCAGCCGATATGGCGGTGATCAGGGAGTTGGTGACCGCCCTTGGTCCCGGCAGTGCGGCACGCATGGCTCCGGTACTGCCCATGGGAGTAGTGGCGGCCCTGCTGACCCGGGCCGATCGTTTCCTCTGCAACGATACGGGAGTGATGCACGTGGCCGGCGCCCTGGGCGTACCGACGCTGGCGCTTTTCGGCCCCACGGATCCCCGGCTCTGGAAACCGCCGGGCACTCATGTGCAGGCTTTGTCCAGTCCCCACCGGAGCCGGGATTCCCGTGGCCCGGAGTTTGGCTGGATGGAGAACATCACAGTGGACGAGGTGGCCCGTAAGTGGGCCGGACTTCCCGACCGCGCGGTCGGCGCAAAGGACTGAATCATGGCTGATGCGGTGATCTATATATTGGTGCTGGTTTTTTCGGTGGTGGTCCACGAGGTGGCCCATGGCTGGACGGCCTGGCGGCTGGGCGACCCCACCGCCCGGGATGCCGGCCGCCTGACACTCAACCCACTGCCCCACATTGATCTGTTTGGCAGTATCATCGTGCCGGCGGTACTGGTGGCTGCCGGCTCCATCCCCCTGGGCTGGGCCAAGCCGGTGCCGGTTCATGCCGGGCGGTTGAACAACCCGCGTGATGATCACCCACGGGTGGCCGCGGCCGGACCGGTGAGCAACTTCCTGCTGGCCCTGGTGGCAGCCGCCGGCCTGGGTCTGGTATTGCGTTTCGGGGGAGTCGAAGCCTGGAGCGGTGGCGGTTCCGGGGCGGCCGGTTTTCTGGCCGCCCTCTTCCGGTCGGGGATCATCGTCAATGTGGTGCTGGCGGTTTTCAACCTGCTGCCGGTGCCGCCGCTGGACGGCAGCTGGATCCTGCAGCGATTCCTGCCGCCGTCCCTCAGGGCCCGCTATCTCAACCTGCAGCGCTACGGCCTGCTGGCGGTGCTGGGCTTCATGTTCCTGGCCCGCTACACGGGCCTGGGTTCGGTGCTGAGGTCGGTCATCATCACCGCGTCCGAACCCTACTTCGATCTGGCGCAGCGGGTGGCCGGACTATAGCAGTCTGTCACGGTCGGGCCGGCCGGTCTCCTAGGTGTAGCCCACCTCGACCCAGGTCGTCGGTCCGTCGGAGCAACCGGTGCCCAACAGGGGCAGGACGAGGCCGATCAAGACTACTGTAGTGAATCTCATGGACATGGTATCTCCTCAGGTGATCGTTCGTGCCGGGATATGCAAACGGCCTCCCCGGCAGGCGGGAGGCCGTATTGCGAGCACCCAGCGAATCAATTCCGACAGATCTACAGGCTGCCCGGCTCCGCGGGCGTGTGGGTCGTCGTAATGATCACCAGGGACGTGGCGACGGCACTCTGGTTGCCGGCGTTATCCACGGCGTACACCCGGTAGATGTTGGAGCCCATGGCCGGGCTGGCATCCACGTAGGACACGGCCGAGATGGGGCTGGCGGTCAGCACGGTGGTCTGGCCATAGTTCTCGCGCTCGACTACGTAGCCGGCGAGGTCGGTGTCCACGGTGTTGGCGTCCCAGGCCACGTTCACGGCGGTACCGTCGAGGTCGGCGGAAACGTTGGCCGGGATGGCCGGGGGTGCGTTGTCGACGATGCCGGGGCTGGCCGGGTTGTCGTCGCTGCTGCAGCCGGTGAATGCGACGGCCGCGAGGCCGATCAGGATCAGGGACTTGATCATCTTGTTGCGCGCCATGGTTAGGTCCTCCTTCAGTTCGCTAGGTTGCCCGTTGCGTGTGGGGTCGGCGGCCGGAAGGGATGCTGTTGCTGTGGCACGGTTGTCGGTAGCTGCCCCTTCCGGCCGCTCCATCGACCGGCTGTTCGCAAAGTTGGTGCCGTACTGAGGATCACGAGATGCAATCACGTAAGAGAAAGAATTGTAAGAGCTTAGCAGAAGCCACGGGTACGTCTGGGGAAGGAGGGGAAACCATGGGAATGCATGTGGCCGTTCATACTGCGCGGCCCCGAGGCCGGGGGGATTGCAACCTGCACGCGTCCGTCGAGTCTGCTGGCGGTAGCCGTGGATATGGGTATGCAGAATAGATAAAGCCCTTGACACCGTACGGGTTATCGTCGAGTATCCCCTTATAGGCCCTGCGGCGCCAGGGGGGAGAGTCAGCGTCTTATCGAGGAGGCAAACGCCATGACCAAGGCCGATATCGTGGAAGACATTGCCCAGCGAACGGGTCTGACGAAGAAGGAAGTCGCTGAAACGGTCGACCTCTTTCTCGACAAGATCGGGGACCTGCTGGTGACCGGCCATCATCTTGAGATCCGAGGCTTTGGCACCTTCAAGGTCAAGGAGCGCAAGGAACGCATGGCGCGCAATCCCCGTACGGGCGACGCCGTGCCGGTACCTGCCCGTCGTGTACCGGTCTTCAAGGTCTCCAAGATGCTGAAAGACCGGGTCGCCGCGCGCGAGATCTGATTCCGACGGAGGATGTGGATGGCGTGGGGGACGCGGCATCCGTCCGGTATTTTTTGAACCGGTTTCCCGGCTTGGGGAACCGGTTCGCGTATTTGGCGGGGGTGCTCCGTCATCACGAAAGGCCGTCCATTGCCACCGATAGATATGCGCAGCGATACCGTGACGCGCCCTACGGCAGCCATGTTCGAGGCCATGGCTACCGCCGAACTGGGCGACGATGTACTCGGTGACGATCCCACGGTGATCCGGCTGCAGGAAAGAGTGGCGGCACTGCTGGGCAAGGCGGCCGCGCTCTACGTGCCGAGCGGTACCATGGGCAACCAGTTGGCGGTGCGGGCCCAGGCCGGTGCCGGTGACCAGGTGATCCTCGAGGATGGCGCCCATATCTACCGCTACGAGGCCGGGGCCCCCGGCGCCCTCAGCGGTGTGCAATTGACCTGTGTGCCCACGGTCGACGGCCTGCTGGACTGGCCCCTGGTGGAAGCAGCCCTCAATCCCGACAACGTGCACTGTGCGCCGCCGGTGCTGGTCTGCCTGGAGAATACCCACAACCGGGCGGGAGGGCGCATACTGCCCCAGGAAAACGTCGTCGCCATTGCCGACGGTGCCCACGCCCGGGGGCTGCGGGTCCACATGGATGGCGCGCGCCTGTGGCACGCCCATGTGGCGACCGGGCTAACCCTGGCCGAGTTGGCTGCGCCCGTGGACAGTGTCAGTGTCTGTTTCAGCAAGGCTCTCGGTGCGCCGGTGGGCTCGCTGCTGGCGGCCGACGCGCAGACCATTGCCCGCGCCTATCGTTTTCGCAAGATGTGGGGTGGCGGTATGCGCCAATCCGGTCTGTTGGCGGCGGCCTGCCTGTACGCCCTGGATCACCATCTGCCCCGACTCCGGGAGGACCACGCCCGGGCCCGTGAATTGGTCTCTGGCCTTGCCAACCCCCTCCTGGCGGTCAATCATCCGGTGGAGACGAACATCGTCATCCTGGACGTGGCAGGCCAAGGCGGGGATATCGCCCTGTTGGCCCATCTCGAGGCCGCGGGTGTCAGGGGCGTGGGTTTCGGGCCCGGTCGTGTGCGACTGGTGCTCCATCGGGACGTGCCGGCCGACGGTGTCCGGCGGGCCTTGGCGGCGCTGAACAGTTTTACGGGAGTCGCTTCGTGAAAATCGTCATCATCGGTGCCGGCTCGGTGGGTTACGAGGTGACCCGGACCATCAGTCGGCGTGAGCACGATGTGGTTCTGGTGGATCAGGATCCGGAACTGCTGGCCAGGGTGAGTGAGCAGTTGGATTGCCGGTTCGTGGCCGGCAACGGGGCCAGTCCGGGCACGCTGCTCGAAGTGGGCATGGAGGATTGCGATCTCTTCGCCGCGGTCACCAACCGGGACGAGATCAACATCATGGCCTGCCAGACCGCCGACGCCCTGGGCGCCCAGATCAAGGTGGCCCGGGTGCGCGAAGAGGACTACTACCAGGACCACCGTCTCGTCCTGAAGGGTATCGATCTGGCCATCAATCCGGATCACGAAGCCGTGGGCACCATCCGCGAGGTCCTTTACCAGACGGGGGCCAAGGAGATCCATGATTTCGCCGATGGCAAGGTGCGCATCGTAGGCACCAAGGTCGAGCCCGGTAGCCGGGTCGCCGGTCGGACTTTGATGGATATCAACCGTGATCTGGGCCAAAAAATGGCTCTGGTGACGACCATCGTACGGGGTGAAGAGACCCTCATCCCGCGGGGCGACACCGTGGTCCAGGAGGGTGACCATGTCTACCTGTCCGGGCAGAGACGCTCGGTCGACCGTTCGCTGCTGTATTTTGGTGCCGTGGGCAAGAGGCTCGAGCGGGTCATGATCCTGGGTGCCAACGCCATGGGGCGCGAGCTGGCGCGGGATCTCCTGGGCGCCGGCGTACGAGTCAAGATCGTGGATCCCGACGAGGAGCGCTGTCGCCGCGTGTCAGAACAGCTCAAGAACGCCCTGGT
>QNDV01000152.1 GCA_003646045.1 bacterium | reverse complement strand
GTGCGGTTATGCCGGTAGCGGGAGATCGGTTCGTGCGGCGCCAGCTCTTCCAGCCATTCCTTGTAGTCCTGGTGCAGCCCGGGCTCGTCGTCGTTGATGAAGACCGAGGCGGTGATGTGCATGGCATTTACCACGCACATCTTGTTTACCGGTGATGCCGTTCCTGCTGACGGGCCGGACGGAACGGCCGGGACGCCAATGATCCTACCTTTCAGAAATCCGCACGAGCACCCACAGGCCCAGCGACATACCCGATGGACGGGTCATTCCGGGCTCGACTCACTTTAGGCCCGATCTCGGGCAAAACACGTACGGCGAGGAAGGCGCGGCCAGTCGGTCAAGTCGGCAACAGCAGACACCTACGCTGTCGCCGATCCGACCGAAATGGCGCTGCCACGATTAGAGGAGCGGTAGCGATGCCGAGTAAGCGAAAGCCCTGCAAGACGTTTGGGCAGGTGGAGCCCGAGGCCCAGGAGATCGACGCGGCACTCGGGCGCCTGGGGTCCGCAAGGGCCCTCTTCGAGAAGTCCCGAACGGAGGTCGCCTTGGAGGTCGGTGCCGTGCTGGCCACCGCGCAAACCAAGCTCTCCAATTACGGCGAAGGGGTCTTCATTAGGTGGATTCAAGAGCGCCTGGGGCTCAAGAAGACGACCGCCTACAAGTGGCTGCGCCTTCACGAGCACTTCGGCGATTGGCCACAATGTGTACGAACGGTTGACGTGTCGGGCCTGTACCTCCTCGCGCAGGACAACGGCCCCGCCTTCCGGCGTGCACGTGAGGATGCCCTTGCCTTGGCGGCGAAGGGCAAGCGCGTTACCCGCCAGACCGTTATCCGCATCCTCCAAGCCCACCGCGACGAAGCTGTCCGCGACGGGTGGGACGACGAGGACTTGCCCGAGGTACCGGGCGATCCGACCACGCTACAGAAGCTCAAGAGGATCTGGCGTCGGGCCAGCGTTGACGAGCGACGCCAGTTCAAGCGGTGGGCGACCCGCCTGGTGCGGACGAGGAAAGCACGGCCGTCACGGCGGAATGCGGCAGCCGTCACGAGCACTAACCATGGGTAGGCGGGTCGCTCCCGCCGCAGTCCACCGGCCGGGCTGGGCGTCATCCCCTAGCTGCTGCCGGTGGACGCCCCTTACCTACAAGGATGACAGCCATGGCACCTAAACGCGGAAAACGGTCAGCAAGCCGACATGCCCGGCGGGCCGAGATGCACCAACCGAACCTCCGGGACCGAGCGAGCCGTCGGTACGCCACCTACGAACTGTCCGAGGAGTTCATCCAGTTTGTGGATTCAGAGATGCTACCGCACGTTGAGTTGCCCGGCCGCTACAAGCAGGCCGAGAAGCAGACCATACTGCGGCACGCCGCCCACAATCTCATCCTTGCCGGCCTGCCCGGCCGCGTGGTGGCAGATGGCCGGACGAGCAACGAAGAGCGGCAGCGCAAGGGCGTCTGGGACGCTTTGAAGGCGGCCGGGTTTGCCACACTGCACCTGGGCAGCGAAGCATCCGGGAAGGTGACTCGGTATGCCGCCACCGGCAAACTGCTGGCACTCCGCCACCATTGGAAGCTCCGGATGCTCGAAGACACTGAGCTGGCCCGCAACTCCGAGCTGAGCGCACCGACGAGCCGGGCGTTGGTGTACCTGCACACCGGCAAAGTGGACGCTTTCACAGGGGCTCCCTTGCCGGAGGAGGAGCGGCGGCAACCGCTGGCCTTCCGGGAGCACATCGCCGCTGTGGCACAGCGGGGACCGGACGGGCGGGCCGATCCGCGGGCCATTGGGCACGGGATGGATTACTTCCGGGCCAAGGAGGACACCATCGAAAGCATCAACCGCAGCAACCTTGAACATAGTTGGGCGGCAACATGTGCGCACGAGGATGGCACGAGCACGACCTTCCAGCCCAACGTGTGCCTGCGCCAGATCCACGTGGGCACCTTCTTCGAAGCCGCGCGCCTCTATAGCTTCGGGGAGCTATCCGGGCAGAACCTATCGAAAGACGTGCGGCGCACCATCCGGATTGATGGTGCGCCGGTGGCGGAGTTCGATTTCAGCGGCATGCACCCCCGGATCCTTTACTGCCGAGCAGGCCACCAGGTGGAAGGTGACCCCTACAAGCCGGAAGCAGTGTTGCCGGGCGTCGCCCCTACGGCCCAGTTAGACGGGCCTAACGTCCCCGTACGCAAGTTCCTGAAGCGGTGCCTAAACGCCTGCCTGAATGCCCGTGGGGGCCGCAGCGCGGTGCATTCGAGCATCAGCAACAAGCTACGGCGACTCCCCAACACACGCCTTCTGCTGGAGCGGGAGGTGGGTGGCGTAGCCGGGCTGGTAGACCGGCTGCTTGAGGTACACGCACCTATCGCCCGTTACTTCTTCACCGGCATCGGAATGGAGTTGATGACGCAGGATGGTGTGGTCATGCTTGCCATCATGCGGGCACACCGGGACGCGGGCAAACCGGCCCTGCCCATCCATGACTCGGTGGTTTGCCGGGCATCGGATGCAGAGTTCACGCGGGCGATAATGGCGGAAGTCTACTTGCGCCTGCTTGCCCATCAGCCGGTCATCAACCGAGTGTTCTGAGCGCCACCACACAAGCCATTGACCTGCACCCGGTTAGCCCAATTTTGCAGGGTATATGCCCCCCCCGGCCCGGCCCCCCGGCCCGCCGGTGCAGTGCAGTGCAGGATGCAGGATGCAGGATGCAGGGGGGCGAAGGGCTCCGGACGGGGAAGTCTTCCGCTGTGACGCTGCCCACCGAGTGCGGAAGTACAGCACGGCGACAGACGGCCGACAACCGCCGTCCCCGCGCAGGCGGCCCCATCACACCAAGGGCACCGCGACAGCGCGACAGCGGGCCGCCCAGGCACCGAGACGGGCCCGCATGCGCATGGCCACCAGGCCGCAAGCTGCGGCCGCCACCTTGACTACCAGCCGCGGGGTAGGTGTCCTCTTCCCGGGGCCGAAACCCGAAGAAAACCGGTTCATCCGGCAACTGCGTACATCACGACGAACGACGACAGGTGGCTTTGCTAGACTCTGGTGACAATGAAACGGCTGTTCCTCATCGTCATGGTGCTGCTCCTTCTCTCCGGGATCGGCGTAGTCGTCTGGACCGCCGCGGGGCTTCCCCCGGTGCGCATGGTGTGGCGCTACGGTTTCTCCTACGGTCCGGAACCCACCGGTCAGGTGAAGCCCATCGGCGGCATCGAGTTCGTGGAGATCGGCCCCGGCTGCTTTCTGATGGGTTCGAGGGAGGGTGCCGAGGGTGGAGACCTGCTGGGCCAGTGGTGTTCCCGGTTCGGCCTGCCCTGGGGAGACCAGCCGGAGCCGTCCAGGGAGATGCCGGTGCACTGGGTGGAGTTCCCGCGGGGCTTCTTCATCGCCAAGACAGAAGTGACCAACGAACAGTACGAGGCCTTCGACCCGAAGCACGAGCGGAACGACTTCTCGCCGGGAGACCGGGACCCGGTGGTTTACGTCTCGTGGGAGGACGCGAAGAAGTATTGCGCCTGGCTGAGCGAGAAATCGGGGCAGGCCATCCGGCTTCCGTCGGAGTCGGAATGGGAGTGCGCCTGCCGGGCAGGATCGAAACGCGAGTTCTGTTTCGGCGACGACGAGAAGCTGCTCGCGCAGTACGCGTGGTACGACGCGAACTCTGACGGTAAAGCCCACGAGGTCGGCACTCTCCGGGCGAACGCCTGGGGGCTTCACGACTTGCACGGCAACGTGTGGGAGTTGTGCGAGGATAATTGGCACAAGACCTATACGTACGCTCCAACAGACGGTGCCCCCTGGACTATCAGGTACCTAGAAGGCGGACCTGGAAAGCCGGTCGTCGTCGCCCGCGGTGGGGCCTGGAGCTCCGCGCGCCTGGGCTGCCGGTCGGCATATCGGGGCAAGGTATCCCAGGGCAGGAAAGAACGGTGGCTCGGCTTTCGCCCCGCTTTTTGGCCATCTGAGAATTGAGCCATCGGGCCATTGGGCATCCCGGGCAAGCCGCGAAGCTGCGGGGCGGGATTGCACGAGACGATCAGAAGGACGCGCTTTCCGGATGAACCCCATCCGAGCCAAGGAGGCCCCGCGCACGCGACAGACGGCCGACAACCGCCCCGGACGCCCTCGCGGCCCCATCACACCAACGCCGCCCCGAAAACGCGACAGCGGGCCGCCAGGGCGGCGACACGGGCACGCAGGCGCATGGCCACCAGGCCGCAAGCTGCGGCCGCCACCTTGACTACCAGCCGCGGGGTAGGCAGACTACGTTCCAGGGCCGTCGCAGCTTGGGCTCATGATCGCGGCGGTCGATGACAACAGCCCATCCTGCTTTCGGAGGCGGAAGAGAGGATGTGACAAAGGTGGACCCCAAGATTAGAAAGAGTGTCGATGTGGGGGAACTCGAACTCACGTTCGATGCCTATGTGCAGTCTGCAGGAGGCGTGAAGTGACCGACAGACAGCGTCAACGGCCAGCCGCGTTCATTCGGGAGCGACCGTTTCGTAGCGCCTTGCAGATGTATGCCCTGGGCTTTCTTGGGTGTCGGGTCACCTACGATGTGATGAATCTCCTAGGAGCGAGCTCAGAGGATGAACTGGCGCCCTACCTGCTTCCGCTCATACTCGTTTTCGTGCTCTGGCCTTGGCGGCGCGGCAAGGAAGATCGGGCGGAAGCCCAAGAGAAACGTGAGATCCAGGTATGAGAGTTCCTCAGATAACGGGCTGCGTCGGTGGGTCTCTTGCCCCACAAGCCCTTGCAGCCGACCGGCTTCGCCGGGCTGAACGGCCGGACGTTAGCCTACCGTAGGCCGACCGTCGCCATGCCGGGGCAAACCGGCCCCATCACACCAATGCCACGACGAACGCACGACAGGGGGCGGCTAGGGTGGCGACAGCGGCACACTATGCCGTGCGGCCCGACCTGGCATCGGCAGGAGTAGCCGCTACGCCACCAAGCGCGGTTTCGACTTCAATAACGTCTTCGACAATGCCGAGGATGTCTGGGCTCACCCTGCGCTCCTGGATTGACTAGCAGAGCGTGGCAGGCCTGATGATCGAATTGGACAAGTTCCCTTACTACACTCGATAGCCGCGCTTTCGAATTGCAGTGCAAAAAAGACTTGCTCGTGCGCGAGTTTCTTCGTGCAGTATGCGTGTGCCTTTTGTAACACGCCATCAAGTGAAGGAGAGCTCGCCATGACAACATCGAATGATCCCGAGGGCCGCAAGGCCAGCACAGTGCAAGTGGAGTACGACTACGGCAGCAAGGGTGAACGCCGCACCAAGGAGTTCGAGGACCCCGCCAAGGCCAAGAAGTTCATCTTGGCGAAAGAGAGGGCGGGGAAGAACCCGAAGGTGTTGGAGATGGAGGGCGCTGCCGCAAGCACCTCGACGAGCGAGGGGCGGCCGAAGACGAAGGAGCAGCCGACCGCCAAGAAGAAGGACCGAGTGCCAGGCGTACGGCCCATGCGGACCCGGACCTACCTCGCCGGCACCATCATCGCGAAGCATGGGCTGGCCGCAGGGGTGACGGAGGAGATGGTGGCCGAGTTGGACGCTGCCTACGGCAAGCCGAACCCTAGCGAGAGCCAGTTCTGCCTGAAGAACGCTTGGCACGTATGCAGGGCGTTCAGCGGGGTGGCAGAGGATGCGATCGAGTAGCCCGACCGACGCGCACGAAGGGGATCATATGACAGTCCAGACCCGGCTGGCGGAGTTGATCGAACACGGAGCCGCCATCCAACTGACCGACCCCCGCATTACCCTCACGCTCGCCGGGGCACTCTGGCTCATCAAACCCCGGCGACTCCGTTGGTGTGCGATCTTCCCCGAGCACCAGGGCCACATACACGAAACGAGGTACACCCGCACCGAGATCTACCACGGGCGGGACATCGCCTTCCACCAAGGTGGGGTGATGGTGGCGTACGTGTGCCCTTACGAGGAAGGGCCGTTGCCCGTAGAGGAGGTCCGTGTGGCGTTGGCCCGGTGGCGGGACCTCCTCGGCAAGCACGGCAACGTAGCGGAGTTCGCCGAGTTCCTGGCTGAGGCGTAGG
>QNDV01000151.1 GCA_003646045.1 bacterium | reverse complement strand
GGCCATGGTCACCTGCACGGAGTAGGAGCGCGAGAACGGGTCGGCCACCGCGCCCACACTGACGACCCTGCCGCTGAACACCCCGTTATCCAGGGCCGGTACACGAATCACGGCATCCTGGCCGGTCCGCACCGCACCGATCTCCGATTCCGGAACACCCACCACGGCCTTGAGCGAATCGGTTCTGACCACGGCGAAGACCGGTTGCCCGGCGGCCACGGTCTCGCCGTACTCCACGCCCTTGTACGCGATGGTACCGGCCATGGGGGATGTGAGTCGGGTGTCGGCCAGCTTCTTGCGCCAGATGGCGGCGTTGGCTTCGGCCTCGCGGCGGCCGGCGTCGATCTTGTCGAAGTCGCTGTCGGTGAGGCTGCCCTGGTCGTGCAGGCTCTCGAGTCGCCGGTACTCGGCCTGGACTTCCTGGTTCTTCGCCTCGGCGATCTGCAGGCCGTGGCGGTAGTCGTCCGGCTCCAGGGACGCCACGAATCCACCGGCGGCGACCATGTCTCCCTCGCCGACGGCGACCTTGGCCAGGCGACCGGGCACCAGAAAGCCGAAGCGGATGGTGCGGATGGGTTCGATACTGCCGCTGACCGACACCTCACCGGGGGCCCGGATGTTGTCGACCTGCACGGCCCGGACCCGGACCGGGGAAGCGGCCGTGCCGGTATCGTCAGCGCCGCATCCGCCGAGGCCGGTGAGAATCGTGATCATGAGCATGGCCGGCAAGAGGCCGACGCGACGGAATTTCCACCGGGAATGCATGGCTCCTGCTTTGGTTTCGAGGCCTGGATGGCAGATGGCTCACTGGAGCCGCCGTCGGTTCGGTGGCCGACGGGCTATTGGCGACAAATGTAGCCCAATAGCAGTTCGCAGGTCAATATGGAGCGAGGGTGATGCCGGGAGTTCGCGATACTCACCACACTACTACTCCGAGGGCAGCCCCAGTGCGAACACCAGCAGGCACACCGCCGCGATCAGGGCAAAAAACATCAATCGCAAACCGCGCCGCGGCAGATCCCGCCGCTGCCGTGCCACCAGGAATGCCACCATCCCCTGCAGGGCATAGAAGAGGGCGAAGGCCCGCGAGGCGTAGGCGATGATCTGGTTGACGTTCGTACTCCAGGTCAGCACCACTGTGACCACCATGACCAGCAGGTACGCGTAGCGGACCGACAGTTGTCGCTGGCTGAGGTCCTCTATCAAGCCGCCGGCGCCGGCATTGTCGGCCACCGCGGCGCTGAACTGGCTACCCACCGCGGCGATACCCAGCAGCAACGGCAGGGCGACAGCAACAGGTCGGGTCATCTCGATGATGGCGGTTACGTCGGATCCCACGTCATTCCGGAACAGCACCCTGGCCATCCTGCTCGATGGGCTCGAAGTAGCGGATGTTGAAACGGATAGTGCCGCCCACGAAGTAGGCCAGCACCAGCAACCCCGACATATAAACCAGCGCCATGTCGCCCACGACACCGGCCAGCAGCGGAGCGCTCACCAGGAACCCGCTGCCCATGATGGAGGCCAGCGGCGTGACGGTGGCCTTCCAGTCCGAGCTGCCGGCCAGTTTCCGCGACAGGGCCAGATATGCGGCGAGGACCAGTGCAATGGCCGTAATCACCGCACTCATCATGGATGGGGGCTCCCGTGGATAACGATCTCAGGACGGATCAGGCTGACCGGTGGGATACTGAGACAGGCGTCGACAAGCGGTCAATAGCATTAAAAAGCCGGGCCGGGTCCGCAACGGTGAAACTCCGTCGTGTGGATGCCAGGCAAAAGGTGCGTCCGGACGAATGGGTGTCCTGTTGAACCCAATCCCCCTCCGGCAGCTACCCTTCTCGCCCGCCCGGCCATGGAGTCGCTCCACACTGCAGGCTGTTCCATCCCCGTCCGCTACGAAACCCGGCCCGATAATCCTCTGAACTGGTTCCTTGAATCTGAGCAGGGATGCCATGACCAATAGAATCAGTCCCCCGCATTCCGCTGGTACGGTCATGGCATCCCTGCAGGTACCCCATCCCGAAACAGTGCAGGCAGTCCGGGCGGTACCAATCGCTCGCGCTATACAGATAGACGCCGCAAGTGGCGAAATGACGGAAATTATTTCTTGTCCACCAGGGAATCGTGGCCGCGCAGCTTGACCAGGCCCTCATAAAGGCGGGACTTGATCAGGGTCTCGGGCATGTCCAGGACTTCGGCAATCTCTTGGCGGGAAAGATCTTCGGTATAGCGCAGGCGCAGGATCTCGCGCTGGGTTTCCGGCAATTCGGCCAGGATGCGTCTCAGGTGGACGCGCTGCTCGCGGCGGACTATGCGGGTCAGGCTGCCTGTCAATTCGGCATCGAGCAGGGATGCCGCCGGCATGGCTTGGTCGTCGCGCCGTCGTCCGCGGGCACGCTGCACGTCCAGACAACGGTTGCGCGCGATTTTGTAGATCCAGGCCCGGAAGTTGACCGGCTGGGTTTCGTGGTTCAGTACCCGCAGGAATACCTCCTGCACCACGTCCTCCGCTTCTTCCTGGCGTCCCACGTAACCCAGACAAAAGCGCAGCAGGGGCAGACGGTAGAGATCGGCAAGCATCCCGGCCGCACCGTCGTCACCATCGCGCAGCCGACCCACCAGGGTGGGGGTCAGGTCAGCGCTGGTATTCCGGTATTCCGGCTGTGTGGACATGATCAGGTACCTTCCGCGGTTCCATGTCTGATCATTATAACGCCACAACCACGGGTTTGACGGATAATTCGAAGATAATTAGCGACCGCAGTTACACATACCTGACCGGATGCGCTAGTATTGGCATCCCACGGTCGGCCACTGGCCGGGGCAACAAAACGAGAAGGCGAAGGCGTGGGCTGCGGTATACCCGACAGGCAACTCTGGAGCTGGATCGACCGGGACGCTGACGAACTGGAAGATCACGTGGCGGGGTGTGTCGAGTGCCGGGGCCGGGTGGATCGGATCCGGGCTGATATCGAAACCATCAGCGCCGACCTGTGCGATGTGATCCCGCTGCCTGACAGGATCGGGCCCTACGTGATCAAGGGCCTGCTGGGCGAAGGCGGCCAGGCGCTGGTCTACGAGGCCGAGCAACAGTCACCGCGCCGGACCATTGCCCTGAAGGTGCTCAAGGGCGGGCGATACGCCGCCAGAAAACACGTCAAACACTTCCTGCGTGAGACCCAGGCCCTGGCCAAGTTGCAGCACCCTTCCCTGGCGACGATCTTCGAGGCCGGGCGCACGGAAGAGGGCCAGCACTATTTTGCCATGGAACTGGTGCGCGGTGCGCCCCTGAACGAGTACATCCGTACCAACGACCTGGATCGTGACCAGCGGCTGGGCTTGTTGATCAAGGTCTGTCTCGCCGTGCAGTACGCCCATGACAACGGCGTGGTGCATCGTGATCTGAAACCGTCCAACATCCTGGTCGATGGCGAGGGCGAGCCCAAGATCCTGGACTTCGGGCTGGCGCGCCTGATCCGTCCGGAATTCGATCCGGGAGACACCCTGACCCGCACCGGTCTGATTGCCGGCACGCCCCGCTACATGAGCCCCGAACAGGCCAGTGGCCAGGTGTCGGTGGTGGATGCCCGCTCCGACATCTACTCCCTCGGCGTGATCCTGTACGAGTTGTTGACGAATCAGCCGTTGTTCGAACCGTCGGGACTGACCACCCAGGCCCTGACGGCCGTGCGTGAGCAGCCGCCGCCCCGGCCGAGTCGACTGGACCGCTCCCTGCGCGGGGACCTGGAGACCGTTACCCTCAAGGCGCTGGCCCCGGAGCCGGGGCAGAGGTATCAGAGTGCCGCCGCGATGGCGGATGATCTGCGGCATTTCCAGCGCAACGAACCCATCATCGCCCGGCCGCCCGCGTGGGACTACCGTCTGGGCAAATTACTTTCCCGCTACCGGCTGCGCAGTGCCCTGATTGCGGTGGCGGTTATCCTGGCGGCGATCTGGGTCCGGCAGATAACCCAACCTCCCTATGATCACGCGCAGGCCCGGATTACCGTGCTGAACCTGCAGCAGCAGCTCCTGGCTGCGAATCCGGATGGGGGCACGATCAATCAGGCCCTCAACGCGCCGGATCGGTATCCGGGATTGACCGAGGCGGTATTGGTCAAGGCCCTGGCCGCCGGTATGAGCGGGGAGCCGCGCCTGGGGCTCGAGTTGTTGGAGGCCGAGCTTGACCGGCAACCGGACCAATGGCTTTTCCGGGCCCTGCGGGCGGAGATCGCCGTGGCTCGTGACACCACGCACATGGCGGATTTCCAAGCCTGGTCCCGCAGTGACCTCAATGTGGGCGTGGCCGATGCCTGGTACCTGCGCTCTTTCACTACCATGGATCCGATGACAGCCCTGACCAGTGCCCGACAGGCGGTGGCCATCGACCCCGGACATCGTCTGGCTCTCGAGAGTGTTGCCCGGCTCAGTGCCCGGATCGGGGATCCCGAGGGAGCGGTGCAGGCGTTGCGACTCCTGGTCGAGACGGGGGATGCGAACAGGGCCCGGTGGACGAATCTCCAGTGCACACAATTGTGCCTTCTGGGTCGGCATGAAGAAGCCCTGGGGATCATCGACGCCGCCATAGTCGACAACCCTAAATACGGACGGTTCCATTCCACACGGGCCCAGATCAATCGCTGGCTCGGGAACTACGAAGGCGCTGTCCGGGACTACACCCGGGCCATCGAGATGGATGAGCGCGTTGGGGCCACGATCGCCTGGTACTATTATCACCGGGGAACGCCCCAGTGGATTCTGGGGCGCCACGACGAGGCGGCTGCCGACTTCCGTCTCGCCTACCGTCACCTGGCCTACCCGACGTTTGCCAACGCCAGACTGATGTTGGTATTGCACGAGCAGGGAAAAGTCGGCGAGGCCGGTCTCTTCCTGGCCGAGGCCCGCCGGCACGTGGGAAGCCGTTCCTGGCTGGCCGGAGTCCTGGACTGTCTGGCGGGTGATCTGATGCCCGACGAACTGGTCGCCGTAGCTGATGGTGATCGCCAACTATGCGAAGCCTACTACTATGCCGGCGAACGGTACCTGCTGGAGGACCGGTCCGACGAGGCGCACGAGATGTTCAGTGCCTGCGTCGGCACCGGGAAGTCCATGGACCACAACAACGTTTTCGATCGCATGAGCGAATTCGAGTTGGCCCAGTGGCGGTTGGCCCAGTTCGCTACAGCCCGTCAATAATCCCGTTGAATACACCGCTGGGCCGCATCGTCTGCTCCATCAGCGTTTCGTCGGCGTGGAAATACCCGCCCATGTCCACCGCTGAGCCCTGCGCGGCCAGCAGCTCCTCGGTGATCTTCGACTCGTTGTCGGCCAGGGCGGCCGCCACACCGGCGAACCGCTCCTTCATCCCCGCATCCTTGTCCTGCGCCGCCAGGGCCTGGGCCCAGTACAGGGCCAGGTAGAAGGTGCTGCCCCGGTTGTCGATCTCGTTCACCTTGCGCGACGGGTAGCGCGCGTTTTCCAGGTAGACGCCCACGGCCTGGTCAAGGGTCTCGGCCAGCAGGGCCGCCTTGGCGTTGTTATTGCTCACGGCGATCATCTCCAGCGAAGGTACCAGGGCACAGTACTCACCCAGGGAATCCCACCTGAGGTGTCCCTCCTTGAGGAACTGCTGCACGTGCTTGGGTGCCGAACCGCCGGCGCCGGTCTCGAACAACCCGCCACCGTTCAGCAGGGGCACGATGGACAGCATGCGGGCGCTCGTGCCCAACTCGAGAATGGGGAACAGGTCGGTCAGGTAGTCACGCAGGACGTTGCCGGTGACGGAGATGGCGTCCTCGCCCCGCCGCACCCGCTCCAGGGAGAAGTTCATGGCTTCCAGGGGCGGCATGATGCGAATGTCCAGGCCGTCGGTGTCGTGGTCGGGCAGGTATTTTTCCACCTTGGCGATGATCTCGGTGTCATGGCCCCGGCTCGGATCCAGCCAGAATATCGTGGGCGAGCCCGTGGCCCGCGCCCTGGTAACCGCCAGTTTGACCCAGTCGGCGATGGGCTCGTCCTTGGCCTGGCACATGCGGAAGATGTCGCCGGTTTCAACGGCCTGC
>QNDV01000150.1 GCA_003646045.1 bacterium | reverse complement strand
GGCATTTCTTCCTGACGGCGGACGTGTCCCTGACCGGGGCTGCGGACGGCGACACCCTGGCCGCGGTGGTGGCCAGTGCGGCGGACCTGGATTTCACCCAGCCGGTATCCCAGGTGGCCAACTGGCCCCTGGACAGCCATGCCCGCTGGCGCGTGGACGGCATGGTGGCGGCCCAGGTGCAGAACACCCCTGTGCCGGCGGCCACCCTTGTCCCGGGCGAGGGCCCGGTGCTGGCCCTGGATGTTGTCATCCCTTCCAACGGTGCCCTGCCTGACGCACTTCAGAACATCGAACTGGTAAACCAGGAGACCGCCACGGCCACCGATTTCGACGCGGTGGAATTGTGGGCCGACGCCGGCACCCCGGGTTTCGACCCCGCCGGGGATACGCTCCTGGGCACGATGACTCCAATCGCCGGCCGGTGGCGGATCCAGGGACTGGACCTGGTGATTCCCCCCGGAGGGCTGCGGCTCTTTGCCAGCTTGCGTGTTTCATTGACGCCCGATAATGGGGCAACGGTCCGGTTGGCACTTCCCCGGGACGGTGTCGAGGTGACATCGGCCAATGACGGTCCCCGGGATGTTGCCGTCGCCAGCCCGGTTGTGCTGATGCTCAGTACCGCGGCCCTGATTTCGGACCTGGAATGGGACCGGTCCGAAAGCGTGGAGGAACAATTCGTCGACCTGCGCATGATCGTGCGAAACAACGGCGACGAAGCCATCAACGACATCACGCCCTCGGTATTGGTCTTCGAAGGCAGCGGCGCCTTTTACCCACCCGGACCCCACGGGCCGGCGTCGGTGAACCTGGCGCCCAGCCAGGTGGACACCTTCACCTGGACACTCCAGGCCGACACGCTGGGAGAAGTCCTGATCGCGGGCAACTGCTCCGGCACCGGTTCGGTGAGCAACAACACCCGCAGTTCGGTGATGGGCCAGTCGTCCATCCACCAGGTCTACCTGCCGGCCAATGAAATGGGTCTCTACCCGATCGGGACCATGCCGTCCTCCATCAACCGTGGCCAGCAGGGAGTGGTGCCCTTGACCCTGACCCTGTTCAACCCCGCGGGCGTCGATGCCGCGGATCAGGAACTGCGGCGTCTGATCATCTCCCTGGACGACGGCGACGGCAACCCCATCGTGCCGGCCGATCTGCTGGATCAGGTCATGGTGAGCGAGGGGCTGGACGTTTACCTGACCAAGACCGGTCTGGAGACCAGCGGCTCCACCATCATGCTGGATCTGGACCGGAACGTGACCATTACCGGTCATGAGCCGGTGACCCTGGCGTTGCGCCTGGACATCCTGAGCAACACGATCGAGGAACGCTTCCGGGTTTCCATCGTCGACAGTACATGGTTGGAGGCCTACGACGCGATCAGCGGCCAGCGCGTGTCCGTCGTGCTGCAGAACGGGGCCTTCCCGGTGCAGTCGAGCACCGGAATACTGGTGGGCGAAGCCATCGGCCTTGACGTGACCCGCGTGTCCGCGGCCCCTCTCATGGCCGGCCAGGGCCAGACGGATGTGACGCTGCTTTCGGTGGAACTGGTCAGTGAGGGTTCTGGTCCCCAGTCCTCCGATGTTGAGATCGGCGCGTTCGGCGTGAGCCTGGTCGACACCAATGGACTCGCTTTGAGTGAACCCCAGCGGTTCCTCGAGGTGATCCGTGTGCTCGGTCCCCTCCAGGTTCACGCCGAACACGCTGTCACCTCCGCGCTGGACTCGGTGGTGACCTTCCTGCTGTCGCCGCCGGTCACGGTACCGGTGGGTAGCCAGCCGGTGACCCTGACCCTGGTCGGGAACGTACCGGCGGATGCAGACCTAGGCGCATTGAGGCTCCAGCTGCGTTCCACCAGCGAATTCGACGCCCGGGACGGAAATTCGGGTACTCCGGTGCAGGTGGACTACAACCCCGACTCCATTGCCGGCGCTCCGGTGACAATACAGGGTTTGGCTACGGAACTGCGTTTCGCGGGGCAGGGTACCCTGCCGCCAATCGTGCCTCTGGGCACCAGGGATGTGACCGCGTTTACCGCGACGGTGCGGCATCCCGGCATTGCGGGTACGGCGGCGATCATCTCGGCCAGCCTGCATGTGAATCTGCGTGACGGCGCCCGCCAACCCCTCGCTCCGGCCGACTACATCGACCGCTTGAACGTCTGGCAAGGAGACCTGCTGCTGGGCGAAGGAATCCCCTCGTCCCAGGACTTGGGGGAGATGGAGATCCCTCTGAGCGGATTTTCCCTGGCGGCTGGACAGTCCCTGGACCTGACCATCACCGTCGATCTGGAAGCGGATGCTCCGGTTGGCCTGATGGAACTGCTGGTGACGTCCGATGTCCTGGATGCGGTGGACGCCAATCAAGGCACTCCGGTGGCCGTGGTTGGGGAAAGCCCCGGCGATCTCCCCTTGAGTTCGGGCCTGACCCTGTTGCAGACAGCTCCCGACCTGATAACCGTCGGTTTCACTGACCGCATGCCTGCAGTGCTGATGGCGGACGACGACGAGTTCACCGTAGCGATTTGGCGGCTGCGGAACCCTTCGGACCCGAGTTACGCCGACGCAGGCATCACCACGATCACCCTGCACGCCCGGGACGATGAGGGCAGGTCCCTGGCCATGGGCGATGCCGTGGCCGAGATCCTGGCCTATGACGGACCCGACACCTGGGCCGTCGGCACCCTGGCCGCCGGAGACAGCACCGCCGTGTTGACTGGCGCGCAGCCACTGATGCTGACGCCCGGCCAACTGGTCACCCTGGAACTGCGACTGCGGCTGCGCCCGGGGACGATGGCCGCCAATCTGCAGGTGGGTCTGGACGCCGACGATTTCACTGTCATGGTCGGGGGCGGCGGTGTCCTTTCGTTGCAGGTGCTGCCGGAGGCGGGCAGTGTCTTCCCGTTCTGGACCGAGACCGGCCACTTCACCGGGCTGGGCCTGGCCGAGAGCTATAGCAACTTCCCCAATCCATTCGCCGCGGGGCACGAGCAAACGAATTTCGTTTTCGCCCTGCCACGGGACGGCCAGGTTTCCTTGCGGCTGCTGACCCCGCGGGGCGAGACGGTGGTCCAGGTCCTGGACAACGAACCCTATCCTGCCGGTCTGCACCAGAACGTGGTGTGGGATGGCCGCAATGGGCGCGGCGCCACTGTGCGCAACGGCGTCTACATCGCTGAAATCCGGGTGCGGTTCTCCGACGGTGCCGAGGAACGCCACCTCCGGAAAGTGGCGGTGGTGCGATGAGACTCAGGGAAAGGCAGACAGGAAACACGTGGGTTCGGCACCTGGTGTCCGTCTTCGCCGTGGGCTTCATTTTCCTGGCTTCCGTCCTGCCGGCACGTGCCCTGGATGATGGCGGCGGCCGTTCGGTCTTTGCCTACGGCGCCGGCGAGCGGGCTCTGGCCATGGGTGCCGCTTTTGTCGGCGTGGCCGACGATGCCAGCGCTCCGGTGTGGAATCCCGGCGGCCTGGGTGTGGTGTCGCGTCGTGAACTGCAGGTCTCCCATACGAATCTGATCGGGCTCGGCTTCAGTGAGCAGTATGCTTCCCTGGTGATGCCCAGCTGGCGTTTGGGTGTGGCCTCCCTGACCTTCCGTCGCTTCGCCGTGGACGGTATCGAGCATCGCGATGATCGCAACATGCTCCTGGATACGGATCTCAGCGATGCGGAGACCGAATTGGCCCTGGGTTACGGCCGGCGGCTGGGTGAAGCCTGGAGCGTGGGCGGTACGGTGAAGATCCAACACCAGAGCCTGGCGGGATATTCGGGCACCGGTATCGGCGTGGATCTGGGCCTGCGGGTCCAGCCCCTGCTGGCCGCGGGCGCCAGATCGCAGGCGGCGCGGTCCCTGTATCTGGGCCTGGCCCTCAGAAACCTGGTGGAACCATCCATCCGCCTGGTGGAGGACTCGGTTCCCGATCCCACCGCCGTGCGCATGGGTCTGGCCTGGGACCAGCCCCTGGGCAGCATGCAACTCCTGTTGGCCGGGGACATTGATAAAACGAGGGATATGGACACGCGCCTGCACGTTGGCGCCGAATTGCTGCTTGTGAAGGAACTCGCGCTCAGGGTGGGCAGCAACGACGGGACCTTGGCTGCAGGCGTGGGCCTCACCTGGAAGGGAGTGGGTGTCAACTATACCTTCGAGGACAACATCCTCGGCGCGGTCAGTCGACTCGGAGTTCTGTTTAAATTCGGGCCCACCGTTGAAGAGAGCCGCGAAGCAGCCAGGCTGGCCGAAGAAGCGGCCCTCCAGGTGCGCATGAACGCCGCTTTCGAGAAAAAGCGCCGACAGAGTGTCGAGAACTTCATCCAACAGGTGGAACAGAATTTGGCCGCCGGGCGCTGGGATGAGGCCCTGGACGTCATCGGTATGCTGAAAGTCCTGGAGCCCTTCGATCCGCGACTGGGTGGCCTGGAGGACGCCGCCTGGCGCGGCCGTGGCCTGGATCGTGAGCAGATCGGCGATCTGCCAGAGGCCACCTTCAGCTTCAGTCGCGCCCTGGCCGTGGCCCCGGACGACAGTGTGTCGGCGCGCGCCTTGAGACGGGTCCGTGCCGAGAACCAGGCCCGGACCCAGCGGTCTGCGGATATCCGGGACCTCTTCGACTCCGGAATGAACGCCTTCGTGGCCGGCGATCTGGTGACAGCGCGTTCAGAATTCGAATACCTGCTGGACCTGTCGCCCCAAGACAAGGACGCCCAGGCCATGCTGGACCGTACCACGGATCTGCTGGAGCAGCAGGCACGTCTGGAGAGGCAGGCCGAGCAGGCACGCCTGGCCGCAGCGGACCAGGCCCGCCGGGAGGCCGAGGTCCAGGCTGCCGCCGATCGCACCCGACAGGCACAACAGGCGTCGGCCGCTGTGGCTGCCTCCCCTGTCGAGCCTGTTCCCCAACCACTGACCTCGGCCCAGCGCCGCGAACTGGCAGAACTTTACAACAGCGGCATCCAGGCTGCAGAGAGCGGCCGGACCGAGGATGCCGTCAACTACTGGGAACTGGTCTGGTCCGCCGACCCCGGCTACGGGATGGTGGCCGAGTACCTGAAACGCGAATACCTGGCCCGCGGCATGGAGTACTTTGCCGACGGCCGCCTCGACGATGCCGTGCGGGACTGGGAACAGGCCCTGCGCATCGATCCCGACGACGAGCGGGCCACTGGTTACCTCAAACGGGTTCGCCAGCAGCAAAACCGGATGCGGGAGATCTCAACGAACTGATCATGGATAAAGTCAAACCACAGACAATCTCCATCCGCCGCCGTCCAGTGGTCGGCATGCGAATGATCCTGAGCCTGGCGGTTTCCGTCCTGGTGTCCATCACTGTGATCGGAGTCAGCTGGATCGCCGAGCGCAACGCCCGCGAAGTCCTGCACCTGGAGATGCAGACCCACCTGTTGCTGGAAGCCCGCCACCTGGCCCTGTTGAGCGCGGACGCCCTGCTGACCGACTTCCCGGAACTGACCCTTTGCCCCGTCGTCCGCAAGATGCAGGAGGAACGCGGTGATCTGGCCATCGCCGTCGTCCTTGACCACGAGGATCACGTCCAGGGTCATGCCGACCCCCGCCGGATCGGGCAGAACTGGAAGCGGAAGGAAAACCTGAAACCCCTGGTGACGACCATTGAGACGGGGGGGGGCGAGCTGGTTCTGGGCAACGAAGAACTGATATTGGCCAAGGTGCCCGTACGACATGTCGGTGGCCGCCGCATCGGTTCGGCCGTTGTGGGTTTGAACCGATCGCATCTGGAAGCCATGGTCACCAGGGCACGGCGGGAGTTGATGCTGGTCACGGCAGCCCTGCTGGCGATGGCCGTGCTTTCAACTGTCTTTTTGATGAGGCGTCTGTTGCGTCCGGTGGCCGAACTGCAGCGTGGCCTGGAACGCATCGGTCGCGGGGATCTGGATACCCCCATGCATTTGAAGGATCGTACCGAACTGGGACAACTGGCCGAAACCGTCAATGAAATGGCCATGCAGGTGAAGGATTCCCAAAAGGCGATGCTCGCCAAGGATCTGGAGATCATCGAGACCCAGGCCGAGGTGATTCACACCCTGGGTGAGGTTGT
>QNDV01000149.1 GCA_003646045.1 bacterium | reverse complement strand
GCAACGAGAAGGTGCTTGTCGGCGGTCTTCCCGCGTGCGTGACCGGCTGTCCCACGGGTGCCCTGACCTGGCAGGAGTTGACCGACGCGGAATTGACCCAGGAGGTCCCCGGTTTCGCCAGGGCCGGGACCGATCCCGGCGTCAGGGTCGTCGGAGTCCACGCCGAGCGCAGGGTCCCGGAACAGACCGCACCGCCGGCGCTACCGCCGTGGCAACGGCTGAGGGATCGCCTCTCGCCCCACATCACCCTGGCCCACGAATGGCCGCTGGCCGTGTTCACCTTGTTGGCAGCAGTGCTGGTCGGCTCCCTGACGGCGTCCCGGTGGGGCGGCCCACTGCCGGATTGGCGGCTCTTTCTGGGTGCCGGACTGGCAGGTCTCGGCTTGAGCGCTTCCCACCTCGGTCAGGGCACCCGAGCCTGGCGCGCACCACTGCACGTCGGCGAATCGTGGCTGAGCCGGGAGGTCGTTCTGTTCGGTGGTTTCCTGGCCCTGGCCACCCTCGTCCTGGCTGAACCCCTCTGGCCGACAGCGACGGATTTGCCGGCCTGGGTGGGAAAGGCGTGTGTCGGCTGGGGAATGCTGATGCTGTGGTCCATTGACCGCATCTACGCCTTGGCAGTGATCCGCGGCGCAGGGCCCTTGCACAGTGCCCAAGTCCTGGGTACGGGCGTGTTGCTGGGCGCCGCCTGGTCGGGGCTGGAACTGGTTGTCGTCACAGTGGGCGTGGTGAAGGTGGCTCTGTTTGTCGGGCGCCAGGCTATTCGTGCGCGGGACGGGTTGGCTTGTCCACTGGGGCTGGCGATGCCGCGGATCGGCTTCCTGGTCGCCGGCGCCGGGTGGCTCTGGCTGGACGACACCGGAGCTTCATCGCTGCTGGCCGGCGGACTGATCCTGGCCGCAGAGGCCATCGACCGGGGCCTGTACTACGTGGAACTGGAGATTCCGACACCGGATTCCCGCCAGCTTGACGAACTGGGCGCCAGGCCCGAGGCCCATGGAATCCATGCGAGGGATGTCTAGATCAGCCACGGCCGGTACCGCCCCGACCGGTACCCACGGCTCAATGGGTCTGCGCTATTTTCATCCTGTCCTTCTGGCCGCCCCCCTCGATCTCCAGGATGTAGACCCCCCCGGGCAGGGCTTTCCCTTCCGGATCACGCCCACTCCACTGGTAGACATTCTCCCCCGTGGTGGACCGCACCGCGCCCAGGTCCGCCACCAGCATGCCCCGCAGGTCGTAGAAGCGGATGTGGACTTCCATATCGCCACCCACCTGGTAGACGATATCGGCCGGGCCCCAGGCCGGGTTGGGAGCCACGTGCAGGATACGCAGGCTGATACTCCCGACGACGAGGTTCACATCCACGTCCGTATCGCCGCCACCGCTGGTGGTGTTGACGAAACTGACTGTCGCGTAGTTGTTGCCGGTGGCGAGATCATCGGTGGCCACGGGTATCCCGGTAACGGTCACTTCGGCACCGGAGACAAGGGTTCCTCCCGCGGAGGACAGTTGCAACCAGGGAGCGTCCGTGGTGACCGTCCAGTCCACCGGCAGGGTCCCGGTGGAAACGATGGTCCAGGTGGTCGACGACGGTTCGAAGGGACCAGCGAGCAGTCCGCTGAAGACCACATCATCGCCGGGACGCACGGCTATGCTGGCGCGATCCGGCTCAAGGGCTTCCAGGGTCACGGCGCCCGTGTCAGCGGGGTCGAGCCAGTCCCGCAAGCGACTGTCCTGGTTGCCACCGCCGTTCCACGACGACTGGACGCGACCGTACCAATCCGGCTCCAGCACTCCGCAAGCCGCGAAACCGCCGTGCAACTGACCCACGATGAGATGATCCGGTCCAAAGAGGGGTGAACCGGACGACCCGACCTCGGTGGTTCCCAGTTCCCACGCACCGATCCTCAGATGGGTGCCGTCACCCGGCGCGATGCTGCCGCCGTAGGAAGTGATGGTCAACGGATCATCGTCGAAACTGATGCTCTTCTCGTCCGTCTCGGGATGGTGGATGGCCACGGCCGAGGCCGGAGCGGTATCCGTCCGGTTCCACCCCGCGTAGATCACGGCATAGTCATCCGGGGGTATGTCATCCAGTTCGATCAGTGTCATGTCGGCGGTATCGTCACCACCCCAGTTCGCCCGCAGGGTCGTACCGCTCTGGGAGTCGGCGAGGCTGCCCCCGGAGTGGCCCCCGCACACCGGGCTTTCGAAATTCCAGTACAGGGTCACCGAGGGAGCCCAGGTCGCCAGAATGTTGCAGTGGGAGGCCGTCAGGAAAAAGGGGCGCCCGTCACGCGTCGTGTTGTTGATCAGGGCGCCGGTGCATTTGCGGCTGCCCAGTACGCTGTAGACCGCTACCGAGGCTGCCTCCCGCCGCCATTCATCGCCCTCGGGACACACTATATCGATGTTGCAGGCGCCGGCCTTGTCCGTCGGGTCGCCACCCAGGGACCGGTAACCGCGGTTGATGGCGCCGATTTCCAGGTCGACGCGTCCTGCCTCCAGCGAATCCACCGTGAGTTCCACCACCAGGTCATCCGTCGCCATGATCGGTGTCCACAACTGACCGTGGTAGGCGTTGTCCCCGGCGTCGAAGACCAGTCCCTCACCGGGCCGATCCGCGGGATAAAGAGCCAGGCGCCCCGAAAACGGCAGGCCATAGTGGGTAAAACCCAGGTTCAGCGACAAGGCGTCCTGTACCGTGATACGCAGACGCCACATGAGGCGGCCGTCGGCCAGGGTTTGCCAGGTGCCGGCATTGTCCGGTGTCAGCGCCACCGCCTCTGGCAGGGCGAAACGGTAGAGTTCCCCGGCGGCAGCGGCGGCCGCATCCTCGGCGGCCAGTTCGGCCCGCGGAGGCAGGGTCAGGGCCACCGTCTGTACTGCCTCGAGGTCACGGGCCTTGCTCATCGCGGCCGTGCCACCCGGTTCGGGAACAGCGGCTTCGACGGCAGCGACCATAGCCAACAGCAGTACACAGGCGATCAGGATGCGGTTCATGATGTCTCCTCGGGCTCGCCCGGTTCGGTGTTCACGCCGTCGTCCACGGCCACGGTGGCATTATACGCTATGGTCCAGCCCAGGATCACCTGTGACAGGTAATGCTTGCGATCGTTGAGACGCGACCAGCCCGTCAGTACCGACAACACGCGGGCGATGGCTTGCAACGCGGGCCGGGGTAGTCGGTGGGCCAGGGTCAGCCAGGGCACTGCTCCGATGAATGCATGACCCGAAGCCGCATTGTCGTCGGCCAGGGGACGCCAGCGGGGATTCGGATCGGGATCCGAGGGGCGGTTGGCACCCAGCCCCCGTTGCAGGGTCCAGAGCGTGGGCAAGCCCACCACCATGGCCTCGAAATTCTTTCGTCCCCAGCGGGTGAACGCGTTGGTCCGGAACCAGGCATCCACCGCCCCCACCAGCAGCCAGTTCAGGAACCACCAGCGCTGTCCGCCATGGTAGACCGTGCGCGCCAACCTGTCGGTGGCGGAACTACGCAGAGTGCCCGCGTGGATACCCTCCACCGCTTCGTCCAGCCCGCTGTAGGCCAACACCGCGGCGGCGGCCAGGGCCCCGCCCAGGCGCAGGAACGTCCGCCGCGTGGCATAGTTGCGGCGCCAGTGGGCGCCCGTACCGGCCAGCAGGTGGCGCGACCCGGTTTGGCGACGCGAACGGCTCGGTACCACCAGCCAGGCGCAGATCAGCGACAATCCCAGGGCCACCCACATGCTGCGACATTCCTCCGTGCGTTATCAGGCGTCGATCAAGGCGGTCACGTGCCCGGCCAAGGCCAGGGCGGCGGTCAGGCCGGGCGAATCGATGCCCAGCAGGTTGACCAGGCCGCCCACCCTGGCCGGTCTGGTCTCCACTACGAAATCACGGAATCCGGTCTCCGCCAACTTGGGCCGCACGCCACTGGTGCCCGGGCCCAGATCCCCGCGCTCGAGCCAGGGCAGGAATCGGCGGGCTCCGGTGAGGAAATCCTCCAGGCGGCCGGGATCCACGGCATAGTCGATGGCCTCCGGTACTACGTCGGCTGACAGGGGTTCCATGTCCGGGCCCAGCCGCATTTGGCCCGCCAGGTCGAGACAAAGATGCACCCCCAACGTCGATCCGTCCGACGGCGGTACGGGGTATACCAGTTGGTCCAGCCGCCCTGCATGTCGGGGCGCCACCGCGAAGTAGTTGCCCTTGACCAGGACCTGGCGCGGATGGCCCTTGCCCGCCAGATCAGCCACCCGGTCGGCATACAGCCCTGCGGCGTTGATCACCCAGTCACTGGTGTGGGATCCCGCAGGGCGACGGCCGGCCGCACCGGTTTGGACCCGCCAGCCGGCCGACGTGTCCTCCAGCGCCACCACCGGTGCCGAGGTCATGACCTGGGCACCGTGTTCGGCTGCGCGCCGGGCCAGAGCCTGAGTCAGACCTTCAGCGTCGCAAATTCCCGTGTGCGGCGAGTGAAGAGCCGCCACCGCTGTCACGTCGGACACCATTGCCCGGCAGTCGGCCGCGTCCAGCATCCGGAGGTCCGTCATACCGTTGGACAATCCCAGGGCGTGAAGTCGCTCTAGCTGCGGTACCTCGTGGTGATCCACGGCTACGATCAACTTGCCGCAGGCGCGATAACCCACACCGGCAGCGGTGCAGAATTCGTCCAACAACCGGCGCCCCTCCACGCATAGTCGCGCCTTGAGGGAACCGGCCGGATAGTACATGCCCCCGTGGACCACTTCGCTGTTGCGCGAAGTCGTACCCCGGGCCAGGGCCGACTCGGCTTCGAGCAGGACCACCGGCATCCCGCTTCGCGCCACGGCATCCGCCACGGCGCACCCCACGATGCCACCGCCGATTACAGTCACCTGGACCTGGGGATCGTTGGTCTCAGCCACGGTTCACTTCCGGTGCTCCCGCCACTGATCGTAATCGGTTTCCTTGTAGGCACCGGTGTGGATGAATTCCAGTAACTGCAGCAGGTTCTCGGCACTCATGAAACCCGGCACATGGGTCAAACGGCTGCCATCCCCGGCCAGGAACCACAGCGTCGGCAGGCCATTCACCTCGTACTTGGCGGCCAGGGACGGCAACTGGATGGTATTGACCGTGGCCATGGCGAAATTCTCGTTGAGATAACCCACCACCCTGGGGTCCTTGTAGGTCTCCCTGGCCATTTTGCGGCAATAGGTGTCGGAGTCGGTCATGAAGTACAGCAGCAGGGGGATGTTCGCGGCCCGGGAACGGGCACTGGCCTCGCGGTACGACTCCCAGTTGATGAACCTGAGGTCCTGCTCCTCCCCCTGCGGTCCGGATTCCTGTTTGTCCTCCTGGGCCGTGGCTGCAGACGACGGCAAGACCGACATCGCTACAAACAACGCAATCAGGATGATGATACGCATGACGGATCTCCTTGCAGGTCAACCGGACGGCCAGGGCCAGTCCGGTCCGGGTGCAGTCTCAAGTACCAGTTCCGATCCACCCACGGGGTGGGCCAAAACCAGGCGCAGGGCGTGCAGGGCGATGCGGCGCGCGGGCAAGCGCTCCGGTGCCCCGTATTTTACATCTCCCAGCAGGGGGCAACCCGCCAGGGCCATCTGGGCACGGATCTGGTGCCGCCGGCCGGTGACCGGAACCACTTCCACCAGACAGTACCCGTCGCGTTCATCCAGGACACGGTAGCTCAGCAGGGCCTCCCTGGCTCCGGCGAACGGTTCAGCCGCCGCGGACGTCACCCCCTGCCGGTCCCCCGCCGCGGCCAGCCAGTGGCGCAGGTCGCCGCCGGTGGCCGGTGGCCGGCCGCAGGTAACCGCCTGATAGGTTTTCTTCACGGTCCCCGCCCGGAATCCGGCGGACAGTCGGCCCGCCGCCTTGCTGGTCCTGGCCAGTACCACGACGCCCGACACGTTCCGGTCCAGGCGATGCACCAGGCCGATGAAAACGTTGCCCGGCTTGTGGTACCGCTCCTTGAGATAGCCCTTGGCCGCCTCGATCAAGGTGGGATCACCACTGCGATCACCCTGCACGAGCAGGCCCGCCGGCTTGTGTACGCCCAGCAGGTGGTTGTCCTCGTGG
>QNDV01000148.1 GCA_003646045.1 bacterium | reverse complement strand
TGAGGCGAGCGCTCTAGCCAGCTGAGCTAATCGCCCATCCCTGTCGAATCCGATACTGCGTGTCGACCGCTGGTGGGCCCACCAGGACTTGAACCTGGGACCGACCGGTTATGAGCCGGTTGCTCTAACCAACTGAGCTATGGGCCCATCCCCAAGGACCGGGACCGGCAAGATAAGCACTGCCCCCCGGTGCGGTCAACCCCCATCTACCGGTCAGACCATCTCTCCGTAGCCCTTGAGCTTCCGGCTGCGGCTCGGATGGCGCAACTTGCGCAGGGCCTTGGCTTCGATCTGGCGCACACGCTCGCGGGTCACCTTGAAGATGGTACCCACTTCCTCGAGGGTGCGGGGTGTACCGTCACCCAGGCCGAAGCGCAGACGGATCACTTTCTCCTCGCGCCGGGTCAGGGTGCTCAGCACGCGCTGCATCTGGTCCTTCAGCATGCTGTGGGCCGCGAGCCGCGCCGGCGACGGGGCACTGTCGTCCTCGATGAAGTCGCTGAGGTTGCTGTCCTCGTCCTCGCCGATGGGCCGGTCAAGACTCACGGGCTCGAGGCTCGCCTGCATGACTCCCTGCACCTTCTCGAGAGGCATCTCCAGGAAGACCGCTACTTCCTCGGGCTTGGGATCGCGTCCCAGATCCTGCAGCAGTTGCCGGTTGGCCCGGTTCACCTTGTTGATGGCCTCGATCATGTGCACCGGCACGCGGATGGTCCGGGCCTGGTCGGCGATGGCCCTGGTGATGGCCTGCCGAATCCACCAGGTGGCGTAGGTGGAGAACTTGTAACCCTTGCGGTAGTCGAACTTCTCCACCGCGCGCATCAGGCCGCTGTTGCCCTCCTGGATCAGGTCCAGGAATTCCAGGCCACGGTTGGTGTAGCGTTTGGCGATGCTGATCACCAGTCGCACGTTGGCCTCGATCATCTCGCGCTGTGCCGTATCCACCTGCTGCTTGCCCTGGACGATCTCGGAGCCGATGGCGTGCAGGTCCGTGCCGGACAGGCCGATCTCCCGCTCGATGTCCTGGACCCGTTTGCGCAGGCTCTTGATGGATCGGTGGGACTCGCGGATATCCTCGAGCTTGGCGGCGCCGGTCTTCTTGTCCCGCATGACTCCGGCCATATCGGAAAACTCGTGGCCCGCGTCCTCCTCGAGGCGGTAGACGTGGGCCCGCAGGTCCTCGACCTTGCCGTGGACCAGCATCAGCTTGTTGGCCAGTTGTTCGATCTGCGCCGGGGCCAGGCGCAGTTCCATGAAGCTGTCCAGGATCTTGTGGTCCCGGGACTGAATCATGCGCGTCAAGGTGGCGGCGCGGGTGCTGTTGTTGCAACAATCGAGATCGGTCCGATGCTTGCACATCTCCTTCTGCATTTTCTCGATCCGGTCGAGAGTGCGCAGTATCCGTCGCGCCTCCTTCTTGGCCGAAAGGTGGACATTCCAGGTGCTGGTGTCCTGCTGGACCACCTCGTCCACGTGGACGGATTCGCCCAGCAGCTGGTTCGCGGTCTGGCGCACCTCGCGCAGGGTGCGGCTGCAGCGCAGCGTGGCCTGGATGATGGCGATGCGCCCGTCCTCCATGCGGCGGGCCAGCTTGACCTCTCCCTGTCGCGTAAGCAGGGGCACACGTCCCATCTCGCGCAGGTACATGCGCACCGGATCGTCGTATTTGACGTTGGTGCGCTGGACCTTGCGGGCAGCGGCCACCTTCTTCTTCTCCTTCTTGAGGCGACGCGACATCTTCGTCTTCGCCTCCTGCTCCGTATCGAAATAGGCGATTTTCAGGTCGCCGAGCCGGTCGTAGATCCGGTCCATGACATCCACACTGGTCTCATCGCCCAGCAGGTCGTTGATCTGGTCGAGCAGGATATAGCCGCCGCCGGACTTGGCTTGCTTGCGGATCTCGTTGATAATGGTATCGAAACGTACTTTATCCATGGTGCGCGCGTGTCCCCTGTGTTCAGACTTCCTGTCCACCGGACCCCTGGGCTTCCGCCCGCACTGCATCCCGACCCCGGGGGGCCTGGAGCAGACGCTGCAGAATATCCGTGGTGGCCTTGACGAATTCCGTTCGCTCCGGGAAATCCTCCTTGTGCAGGATACTGCTGACGAAACCGCGGTACCCGGCATCGCCCGTCTGGTTCCAGCATTGCTCGACATACGCCTGCGGCGTTTGACCACCCGGCTTGTCCACCGCGGCCCACGCCGCGATCTCCGTGGCCAACTGCTGCGCGGCCGGTGTACTGAGGACCAAGTCGCCGCGGTCGGCCAGGAAGGCCCGGGCCGCCTCGCCCGAGTCGTCACCCAGGACGTGGCGGAAAAGGTCCGCTTCGATTCGACCCCGCTGCAGGGGCACTCCATACTTCAGACGCCTGCGATCCCCCCCCGGTTGCGCGGAGGGTTCGGGTGGCGTCATTTCCAGGGCCGGGCCCCGTTCCGGTGCTTCGGTCTTGCGCCGGAAGCGCGGTTGTTCGCGCCGCACCCCGGCCAGGGCGGCCTGCAGGATCTCCTTACCCAGCCCGAAGACCTCGCCGGTCTCCTGCAACAGGTACTCCCGCCGCAGGGGATCCTTCATGCCGACCACCGTGGAGAGAGCCTGCCGCACGGCGCGTTCCGACACTTCGCGTCCCCCGCCCCGCTCGTCGGCCAAGGCCTTTAGCAGGGGAATATAACCCTCTGCCGCTCGAAGCGCCTGCGTCATGGCCGCCACACCCTGGTTGGCGAGCAGGGAAGCCGGGTCCTCTCCCGCAGGCAGACGCACTATGCGCGGCTCGAGTCCCTCACGCAGGGCCACGTCCGCCGAACGCACCGCTGCCTTGAGGCCCGCCTTGTCGCCATCAAAAACCAGCAGCACCCCCGGCGCACCACGCCGCACGAGACGGGCCTGGTCGATCGTGAACGCCGTGCCACAGGTGGCGACCACGTTGGGAATTCCAGCCTGCACCAGGGCCAGCAGATCCAGATAGCCCTCCACCAGGATGGCCGTCTTCTCCCGGGCAATGGACATGCGCGACGCATCGAAGCCGTAGAGCAGTTTGCCCTTGGAAAAATAGGTACTGTCTGCTGAGTTGAGGTACTTGGGCTCGGACGTGTCAATGACCCTGCCGCCGAACCCCGTCACCTGGCGCGAGATGCTTCTGATCGGAAAGATAATGCGGCGGCGGAAATAGGCAAACGTGCCGTGATCCCCGCGGCGCACCAGATCGGCCGCCTGGGCGAGTTCCGCATCGACACCGTTCTGCTGCAATTGCTCACCGAGCCACTGGGAACCCGCGGGGGCCCAGCCCACATCGAAATCCCGCAGCACCTTGGCGGTGAATCCGCGTTTCGTCAGATAGTCCCGTGCCGACTGTCCCGAGCTGTCCTCCCAGAGGGCCTCGCTCCATAACCGGGTCGCCGTCTCGTTGGCCCGGTGGAAGGCGCGCCGTTCACCTTCTCCTTCGTCCTCCTGCAGCCACGAGGAGAGGTCGATATCCAGGGGCCGGGCCAGGATCTCCACGGCCTCGGGAAACGTCAAACCCTCGGTCTCCATGACGAAGGTGATGACGTCACCACCGGTGGCACAACCAAAGCAGTGGTAGCGTTGGCGGGCCGGTGTGACGATGAACGACGGTGTTTTTTCGCTGTGGAAAGGGCACAGGCCCTTGAGAACCGATCCGGCGGGCTTGAGGGCGACGGTACGCCGCACCACCTCGACGATGTCCGTCTCTTCCTTCACACGGGCGATGATGTCGGGCGAGAAGACTGGTGCCATGGGCGCGGTCCGGGCCTTCCGGTGGTGATCCAGAGGACGGTGGCGGACCTTTTAATCTATCACGTGGACCCCTGTTTTCGCAACTTTCGCCGTAAATTCAAGCGGTATACCCGAGATCAATCCCCACCCAGGACCACGCGTGTTGCCCCGGCCCCACCGCGGCCGGGCCCGGCCTCGGCAAAAGAGGCAACCCGTGGATCACGGCCCAATCGCTCGTGGAGGTAGTCCCGCAACCGCCCCGTACCGGTACCATGGATGACATTGATCGTCTCCAGACCGCTGGGAATGGCCCGGTCCAGCAGACGATCCAGCCGCTCCCAGGCTGACTCGCCCCTCTCGCCTCGCAGGTCTATTTCATGGGCGGCCGCCTCGTCGGCGCCCTGCCAGGACCAGGTCCCCTGGTCTACCACCTGGCGCGACGGCGTGGGCGCGTCACCCTCCAGGGGCAACACCGAATCGACGGGAACCGTCAGTCGCAATCCGTCGGCGTCGGCCACCAGCTTATCGCCCCGCACTTCTCTCACCCTGCCGATCAGCCCCAGGTGGGCGATCCGCACGCGTTGGCCTACCTCGGGCTCATATCCCGGCGGTGGTCCGTCCCGCTCGTCTTCCGGGGGCAGGTCCTCCGCCAGTCGGGCCAGTCTATCCCGCGCCGTGCGTACCACCGCTTTTTCTCCCGCTGCCGCCCGAATCTCGCGCACGGCGTTCTCGATGGCGCGGCGGCCTTCCCCGAGCAGGCCCTCGCCCTGACGACGAACCTCGGCCAGGGCTTGCCGGCGCTCACGATCCAGACCATCGAGCCGGCGGGTCAGCTCGTCGTTGCGGAGAGTCAGTTCCGCCTCGCGTTGACGGGCCCCGTCCCGCGCAGACGTCAGTTCCCGCGCCCGCCGGTCCAGATCCGCCAGCAGTTTCTCGATCTGCACCCGTTCCTCACCGGCGCGGGTTCGGGCGTCTGCCAGCAGGTCTGCCGGCAGGCCCATACGGGCCGCGATGTCGAACGCATGGCTGGTGCCCGGATCCCCCACCCGGAAAGTGAACAGGGGCCGCAGATCCTGTTCGTCGTAATCCATGGCCGCGTTGGCCATGGACGGATGGTCGTGCACCGCCGCCTTGAGCAGGCCGAAATGGGTCGAGGCAAGTACCAGGGCACCGCTCTGCACCAGCCCGGCCAGCACGCCATAGGCCAGGGCCGTGCCCTCGTGTGGATCGGTTCCGCTGCCGATCTCGTCACAGAGTACCAGGGTCCCCGGACCGGCTTCGGCCAGGAACCGGGCCAGATGCCCCAGATGGGCCGAGAAGCTGCTGAGGGATTCGGCGATGGACTGGTCATCGCCCAGGTCCACCAGCACCCGGCGGATCAGGGGCAGGCGCGTGTCCTCGCGGGCGGGAACGTCCCAGCCGCACTGGGCCAGCAACGTCAACACGCCCACGGTCTTGAGGGCCACCGACTTGCCACCGGCATTGGGACCGCTGATCACCAGGGCCCGGGTCCCGGCGGGCAGTTCCAGATCCAGGGGGATCACCGCCGCGCGGCCGGCAGCCGGGTCCCCGTCGCCCAGGGCCTTCATCAACAGGGGATGACGCCCACCGGAAACCCGCAGTTCCGCGTCGCGTGCCACCACGACGCGGCGACCCGTCACCTCGTGGCTCCATAGCAGGTGGGCCCGGGCTTCGTCCACCGCCAGCATTACCGCGCCGGCTTCCACCAGGGCGGCGGCGGCCTGTCCCACAGCCCGATTCAATTCGAAGAGGATGCGGGCCTCTTCCTGGGCGATCTCCAGGCGCGTGGCGGCCAACTCGTTGGACATATGCACCACCGAAGCCGGTTCGACGAAGAGCGTCGCTCCCGTCTGGGACCGGTCATGGACGATACCCGGGATCCGTCGGCTGTCCCCGGCCCGCATGGGCAGGCAGAAACGATCGCCGCGCAGGGTGGCCTCGCCCCCGGTGGTCCAGCCCTCGCGGCGGGCACGGGCCATGGCGGTCTGGACCTCGTCCCGCACGGCTCGTTCGCGGCCGGCTATGGAACGACGCAAACGGCCCAACAGGGCGCTGGCCCCGTCCACCACCCGGCCGTCGCTGTCGAGAGCCCGCCGTATGGCACCCCGCAAGCCGTCGAAGGTGCTCATCTGCACCGCCGCATCGCCCCACACCGGATGACTCTCACGCACTGCCAGGAAGTGGTTGCGCAATTCATCCAGGGCCTCGGCACCGGCGGCGACCTGCACCAGGTCGGCACCCTCGAGACGAATCGGTGGTGGTTGTTCGAGGAGGTCCAGGAAGACGTCCAGATTTGCCAACGGCGGCCAGAGGCGGGATTCGGCGCCGGGGCGCAGTTC
>QNDV01000147.1 GCA_003646045.1 bacterium | reverse complement strand
GGTGGCCCGGGACAACGACGTGGTCGACCCGGCCCTGATCGAACCGCAGCCTCAGCACCGAACCCGGCGTGATCAGGGCCGGGTCGACCACGTCGTTGTCCCGGGCCACCTGGGCCGCGCGCTCCGGGTCGCCATAGTAGTTGTCGGCGATCAGGGCCAGGGTCTCGCCGGTGGCGATGCGATGCTCTATGACATGCCCACCCGACGACGGCTCCGGGGCACTGGTGCCCCGTACCACCTTCTTGGTGCAGCCGGCCATCATCACCAACAGCGCGAGGACGATAACAAGACGAGCGCCTTTCACGATGACTCCTCGGGTTCCAGCGCGGCCGAGCCGCGCCGTGCAGCCTCTTCCAGTACCCCAATCATGCGGGCACTGTCCTCGTGGGCGAAAACGCGACGCCGCAGATGCGCGGCTCCCGCCTGGCCCTTGAAACACTTGGCGATGTGTTTGCGCACGGTGAAGACACCCTGCCGTTCCCCCCGGGCCGCCACCTCGCCGCGGATATGCTCGATGGACACGGTGCACAACTCGGCAAAGGTAACCTCGGGCTCGGGGTAACCCTCGTCCACGGCCCGCATCCGCGCGAAGATCCACGGATTGCCGATGGCACCGCGACCCACCATCACGCCGTGGCAGCGCGTGCGTGTCACCAGGCGCCGGTAACTGTCGCCGTCGACCACGTCACCATTGCCGATAACCGGGATCTCGAGGGTCTCCACCAGCCGGGCGATGCGGTCCCAATCGGCCTGACCCGTGTACTTCTGGGCGCGGGTGCGGCCGTGCATGGTGACCCAGCTCATGCCCAGGTCCTGCAGCATCAGTCCCACCTCGTCGTAATTCACCGAGTCCTCGTCCCAGCCGGTGCGAATCTTGGCTGTCACCGGCACGGTGGCCTCGGCGGTCACCGCCCGCACGATACGCTCGAGCAGGGGCAGGTCCGCCAACAGCGCACTGCCACCGCACTTCTTGACCACCTTCTTGGCCGGGCAGCCGAAGTTCAGGTCCAGCACGTCCAGACGGTGGGGCATGAGCAGTCGTGTGGCCTGGGCCATGTGGTCCGGATTCGACCCGAAAATCTGCACTCCAACCAGCTGGTCCTCGCCCTCGGTATCCACCAGCTTCCAGGTCTGTTCACCACCATAGGTCAGGCCCGACGCCGAGACGAACTCGCAAAAGCCGATGTCCGCACCGAAGCGCCGACAGACGTCACGGAAGGGCCGGTCCGTGACCCCCGACATGGGCGACAGGAAGCGGCGTGTCCGCGGCAGCCAGGGCAGACGCGGGTCGCAACGGACTGGTTTGCGATCGAGCAAGACTGTCCTCCGGGACGGCTCCTGTGGCAACAACTCCAGGGCCAAGGTTAATCCTCCCGGCCGCAGGTGGCAAAGCCACTTCCCGGCGGACAGTCACCGGCGCGGGTTTCTCCACGGTGGACTATGTGCGCCGGATCCGTGTAAATAGGCGGCATGAGCCATGACCGGGGTGTTTCCACGACCAGGTACCGCAGCAGGTACCATCTCTGCTTTGTCGATTCCCTGCGCACCTGGGGCGGCGCCGAAGTCTGGCTGCTGGAGACGACCTTGGCCCTGCGCCACCGGGGTCATGAGGTCAGCATAGTGGCCGCACCGGACGGTGAGTTGCTGCGCCGCGCCCGGCTCGCGGGAGTGCCGGTGGCCGCCATCCCCATCCGTTTCGACGCGGCGCCCTGGACCCTGCTTCGGCTGTGGCGTCACTTCCGGCGCCAGGGTGTAACCGCTGTCGTGGCCAACCGCACCAAAGACCTGAAGGCCTGCGCCGTGGCGTGCCGACCGGCCGGTGTACCAATCGTCCTGAACACCCGCGAAAGCGACTTCCCCCTCAAGAACAAGTTCTACTACCGCTGGTATTTCCGGCACGGGGCCACGGGACTGGTGGTGGCGTCCGAGGCGACCAGACGCACCCTGCTGAACAGCGCACCCTGGCTGGACGCCGAGCGTATCCACCTCCTCTACAAGGGCATCGACACCGGGTGTTTCCGCCCGGCCCCCTCCGCGCCCGACACCCCGGTGGCGGGTTTCGTGGGCCAGCTGATCACCCGCAAGGGCATCCCCGAACTCATGGCGGCCTGGTCGCTGCTGGATGCGGAGGTGTGGCACCCGCGGCCCCGCCTGATCCTGGCGGGAGAGGGCCCGCTCAAGCCCGAGCTGGAGCGCTGGCGCGCGGGATTGCAACACCCCGACACCGTGGACCTGGCCGGTTTCGTGGAGGATCCCGCCGCCTTCTATCGGGGCCTCAGCACCCTGGTCATGCCCAGCCACGCCGAGGGCTTCGGCCTGGCCGCAGCCGAAGCCCTGGCCTGCGGCGTGCCGGTGATTGCAGGGGACGCCAGCAGCCTGCCGGAGATCGTGACCGATGGTATAAGTGGCCGCCTGGTCCCCGCCGGTGACCCGGACTCCCTGGCCTGCGCCCTGCGTGATATGCTGGGTGACCTGCCCCGGGCCCGCGCCTGGGGAGCCACCGGCCGCCGCCACGTGTTGGAGCGGTTTCCCCGCGAGGTTACCCTGGACCGCCTGCTGGCCCTGACGGGTCATGAGAGGAATTCATCGTGAACGAACTCACCCTGGCCGCCGTACAGACCTCCCCCGTCTTCGGCGAGGTGCAGGCCAACGTGGATGCGGCCCTGGCTCTGGTACCGGCGGGCTGCGACCTGGCAGTGATTCCCGAGCTCTTCGCCTCGGGCTACCAGTTCACCGGTCGCACCGAGGCCAGGCAGTTCGCCGAGAACCTGCGCACGGGCGACGGCTACGCCATGGGCCGACTGACCGCCGCCGCCCGCGACACCGGCACGACCCTGGTGGCGGGTCTGGTGGAACAGGACGGGGATCGCCTCTACAACAGTTCGGTACTGGTGCGCCCGGACGGCAGTCGGGAGATCTATCGCAAGGTCCATCTCTTTCTGGACGAGAAGGACATCTTCGACCCCGGTGACCTGGGTTTCCCGGTCTATGAGGCCTGCGGTACCACCGTCGGCATGATGATCTGTTTCGACTGGGTTTTTCCCGAGGCCGCGCGCAGCCTGGCCCTGGCGGGAGCGCAGATCCTGCTGCATCCGTCCAATCTGCTGCTGCCCTGGTGCCCCGAAGCAATGAAGACCCGCTGCCTGGAAAACCGTGTCTTCGCCGTCACCGCCAACCGTGTGGGCAGCGAACAGCGCACGGGTCAGAAGCTCACCTTCATCGGCATGAGCCAGGTCGCGACCCCCATGGGCGAGACACCGGCGCGGCTGGACACACTGGAAACCGGGGTGGCGGTGCACAGGATCAGTCTGGCGGAAACAGACAAGGCACTGACGCCGCGCAACCATCTATTCGACGATCGGCGGCCCGAGGCGTACCGGCTGTAGCGATCATCAACCTGCCGGAACCAGTTCCATTCCCTTGGGGACCACGACTATACCCCCGGCCGACACCTTGAAGAGTTGGCCGTCCGAATCGGCATCCAGCCCGATCTTCGTGCCCTCGGGGATTCGCACGTTCTTGTCGATGATGCAATTGCGCAGTTCGGCGTAACGCCCCACCTCGACGCGGTCCATGATGATGGAGTCGCTGATCCGGCTGTAGGAATTGACCCGCACGCTGCGGCCCAGGATCGACCGTTCCACATGCCCGCCGGAGATGACGCTCCCCCCACCGACGATGGAATCGATGACCGTGCCGGGCAGGTTACCGTCCTCGGTGAAGCCGTGCACCGACTTGCAGGGAGGCACCGGTGGCTGCCAGGCGCGGAACAGCCAGTCCGTGTCATAGAGGTCGAGGCGGGGCTGGCGGCTGACCAGGTCCATGTTCGCCGCGTAGTAGCTGTCGAGGGTACCGATATCCCGCCAGTAGGCAGGCTCTCCCGAACCGGCATCACGGAAGGGGTAGGCAAAAACCCGGCCTTCTTCCACCAGGGCCGGAATGATGTCCTTGCCGAAGTCGTGATGACTGGCCGCGCGTCGCACATCCGTGCAAAGCTCCCGCACCAGGGACGAAGTGTCGAAGAGGTAGACACCCATGTTGACCAGGCAGTTGTCCGGGTCACCGGGGATGGTCGGAGGATCGGACGGCTTCTCCACGAAATCCACCACCCGTCCCGCTTCGTCCACTTCCAGCACGCCGAACTGGTCCGCCCCTTCGCGCGGCACCACGCAGGCCGCCAGGCTGAGACAGCCCTGATGGCCGGCATGGAAATCCAGCAGATCACGGTAATCCATGCGATAGACATGATCGCCCGACAGGATCAAGACGTGCTCGGGCTTGCGATTCTCCAGCAGGTAGATGTTCTGGTAGACGGCGTCGGCCGTGCCCTCGTACCACTTCTGACCCACCCGGTGCTGGGGCGGAATGCGGTACATGAACTCGCCTGCCTCGTAACTGAAGATGTTCCAGCCCCGCTGCAGATGTTGATCCAGGGAGAATGATTTGTACTGGGTCAGCACGTAGATCTGCCGCAGGCCGCTGTTGATGCAGTTGCTCAGGGTGAAATCAATGATGCGATAGCCACTGCCGAAGGGTACGGCCGGCTTGGAACGGTCCTTCGTCAGGGGGTAGAGGCGTTCGCCCTGACCTCCCGCCAGCACCAGCGCGAGGGTGCCGCGGGTCAACTCTCGTGTCTTCACGTACAGATACTCCCGCGCAACCGTCCGTGACCGACGGTGCCGCAGCCTTGGGTGACTAGCTGGTCGCGTGCCGCTTGACCAGGACGTCTTGTACCGTCTCCACCAGTTCCGTGACGTCCGCCGACTTGACCACGTAGGCGTCCGCCGCCCAGGTCATGTAGTTGTCCTTGTAGCTGGTGTAGGCGGTGTTAAGGATCACGGGAATGCTGGCGTCCCGATCGAGGATCTGCTGCAGGGCCTCGATCCCGTCCATGCCGGCCATGCGGATGTCCATCACCACCAGGTCCGGTTTCATGGTCTGGACGATCTCCAGGCCCTGAACCGCGTCGCCGGCGCTGAACGTGTCGTGGCCGGCACGGCGCAGTTCGGTTTCGTACAACAATCTCAGATGGGGTTCGTCGTCGACTATCAACACTCTGCTCACAGCCGGGCCTCCTTGTCGGCTTCGTCACCTGTCGGCTTCGTCACTTGGCGGGCGAGCTGGCGTCCCGTCCATCATAGGCGAATCATCCGCCGGCTGCCAGAGCCGGTTCACCCCTTACCGTCTGGTCGCGGCAGGGGCAGGATAAAGGCAAATTCCGCGCCGCCTTCCGCGCGGTTTGCACCCTCCGTGACACCGCCGTGGGCCTTGATGATCTGGGCACAGATGGTCAGTCCCAGACCGGATCCCGAGGATTTTGTCGAGAAAAAGGGCGCAAAGAGCTTGTCTGAAAGTTCGCTTGCAAAACCCGGGCCATCGTCGGCCAGGACCACCCTCACTCCTCCGGGCACCTGGTGCGTCGAAACATCGATCCGCCCCCCCTCCCCCAGGACACCTACCGCGTTGTTCAGATAGTTCTCCAGGACCTGCTGGATTTCCCCGGGATGGCAACTGACCTCGACATCCGCGGCCTGCAGATCATAGTGCATCTCGATGTCCTTCTCCTGCAGTCGCGCCAGATGGCGCCCCAGGGTCTCGGCCACCAGTTGGTCGATACGCATTAGCCGCCGCATGGGTTTCTGGGGCCGGATGAAATCCAGCAGATCGTTGATGATGGTCTCCATGCGCGATACTTCCTGGGTGATGATGCGGGCGAATTCGCGGTTGGGATCCTCCTCCTCCAGGGACCGCAGCAGGGTGCGGGCGAACCCGCCGATAGCCACCAATGGATTGCGCAGTTCGTGGGCCACGATGGCCGACGTCTCGCCCATCACGCTGAGGCGTTCCATGCGCATGAGGGTCTCCTGGTCCTCGCGCTGTTTCTGGTGGGCGCGGCGCAGGTCCAGCAGGCGCTGCTCCAGTTCGCGGTACAGCCGCCCGCTCTCGATGGCCGAGGCGCTCTGGTTGGCGAACACCTGCAGGAATTCCAGATCCAGCGACTCGATGGGCGTACCGCTGATGGCGTTGTCCGCCAGGATCACTCCCAGGGGCCCTCGCCGCGTGGTCAGGGGGGCCACGGCAAACTCGGTGCAGCCCAACCAGT
>QNDV01000146.1 GCA_003646045.1 bacterium | reverse complement strand
GCTTGTGTTTGACCTTGAAGACCGACGACTTGTGGCAATCGAGGCAGGCGTCCGCTGTGGCGCGATTCGGGCCTGCCGCCACCAGCAGGACCGCTGTCAGGACCAGGAAACAGATTCCACGGTTGCGAGTCATGAATTCCTCCTTCGCCTCGGGATACGGGTACGCGGCCCTCGCGGGTCACATACCTGTTGTTGGAAAGCACCATAGCACAAGCGGTTGCCGCTTATCAAGCCGCTGGACCGGATACGACGTGGGTCGCGGGCAGTTTCAAAGCCAACAAAGCAACTCTAACATCCGCTGCGTGATTCCGGTAAGTAGATAATTAGATAAAAGAGTCCAATTATTCCTTGACCAAAATGCTGGGAGTATGTCAGTCTCTCCCTCGCGCAAACAAACCAGCCCTCATGCCACGCCAGCAAAGGTCTCGCCCATGAACCGAATCAACTGTCGTTTCCGGCCTGTCACGCTCGTTGTGGTCGTAGTACTGGGCATGAGTCACGGTGCTGTCGCCCAGGAGTCCGGCGAGGCCGTCTTCGCCAGGATCTGCAAGGCCTGCCACACCATCGGCCAGGGCAAGCTGGTGGGCCCGGATCTGGCGGGGGTCACCGGACGCCATGACCAGGCCTGGTTGCTGCGTTTCATCAAGTCCTCCCAGTCCGTCGTCAACGCCGGTGACCCGGCGGCCGTTGCCCTGTTCGAGGAGTTCAACAAGCTGATCATGCCGGACAATCCCATTTCCGATGCTGAGGTGCTCAACGTGTTGGGCTACATCGAGCAGGTGGGAGGGTCGGCCGGTCCCGCGCAGGATTTACCTACGCCCCTGGAGACAGCCACTGCCGAGGACCTCGAGCGGGGCCACGCCCTGTTCGCGGGCCGGGCGCCGCTGACCGAGGGCGGGCCGGCCTGCCGGACCTGCCACAACCTGACCGGACTCGACCTGCTGGGTGGAGGTACCCTGGCCCGGGACCTGACCCAGGTGGTGGGTCGCATGGGGGCTCTCGGCGCCCAGGCCGTAGTGCAGTCGCCGCCCTACCCGGTGATGGCCCGCGCCTACGTCGACCATCCCCTGACCGCCGACGAGATCTTCGCGCTGGTGGCGTACCTGGAGAGCCTGGACCGGGACGGCATTGTCGAGGCGTCCACCGGCTACGGACTGGGCCTGTTCTTCATGGGATTGGCTGGGGCCGGCTTGCTACTGGGGCTCTACGCCATGATCTGGATAAATCGCAAACGGGGCAGCGTGAACGATGCCATCCATGCCCGCCAACTGGAGTCGCAATAGTCGTCGGCTTTCCAACCACAGAGAAAGAAAACCATGAGCTGGATTCAGGACATCATTTCGCCCCAGACCCGCAAGTGGGAAGAGTTCTACCGCAACCGCTTCCAGCACGACAAGGTGGTGCGTAGCACCCACGGCGTGAACTGCACCGGTGGTTGTTCGTGGCAGATCCACGTCAAGGACGGCATCGTGGTCTGGGAGACCCAGCAGGTGGATTACCCGCTGCTCGAGGGTGAGCTGCCGCCCTACGAACCCCGTGGTTGCCAGCGGGGCATCTCCTTCTCGTGGTACCTCTACAGTCCCCTGCGCATCAAGTATCCCCTGATCCGCGGCTCGTTGATCGACGCCTACCGCGCCGAGAAGAAGAAGACCGGCGACCCGCTGCAGGCCTGGGAAAATCTCCAGAACGACGAGGAAGCCCGCACCCGCTACCAGAAGGGCCGCGGCCGGGGCGGTTTCCGGCGCATCCACTGGGACGAGGTCCTCGAACTCATGGCCGTGGCCAATATCTACACGGCCCGCAAGCACGGTCCCGACCGGGTCATCGGCTTCTCGCCCATTCCGGCCATGTCCATGCTCAGCTATGCGGCGGGCTCACGCTTCCTGCAGCTCTTCGGCGGCGTGAACCTCAGCTTTTACGACTGGTACTGCGACCTGCCCACGGCCTTCCCCGAGATCTTGGGCGAGCAGACCGACGTGTGCGAAAGCGCCGACTGGTACAACGCCAAGATGATCGCCGACCTGGGCGCCAACCTGAACATGACCCGTACGCCGGACTGCCACTTCTTCGCCGAGTCCCGGCACAATGGCACCAAAACCGTGGTGTTTTCGCCGGATTTCAGTCAGGTCAGCAAGTACGCCGACCAGTGGGTGCCCCTGCACGCGGGTAGCGACGGCGCCTTCTGGATGGCGGTGACCCACGTCATCCTCAAGGAGTTCCACCACGAGCAGAAAACCCAGTTCTTCCTGGACTACGTCAAGAAGTACACCGACAGCCCCTTCCTGGTGAAGTTGGAGAAGGATGGCGACCACTTCAAGACGGGTCGCATGCTGCGGGCCAAGGAACTGCCCCAGTACGCCGGGATCAGCAACGGCGACTGGAAGTTCGTGAACATCGACCAGACCAGCGGCAACTTCGTCGTGCCCAAGGGTACCTCCGGCGCGCGCTGGGACGAGAAGCCGGGCAACTGGAACCTGAAATACGAGAACATCGCCGACGACCAGGCCTACGATCCCGTGCTCAGCCTGCTGGACGACCACGACGAGGTGGTGCAGACGGAGTTCACCGAGTTCGGCCTGGACAATCATGTACTGCGCGGCGTGCCCATCAAGTGGGTCGAAACGGCAGAGGGCCGCGTGGCCGTGACCACGGTCTACGACCTGATCTTCGGCCAGTACGGCGTGGGACGCGGCCTGCCCGGGGCCTACCCCGCCGACTACACCGACACGGGCGCTGCCTACACCCCCGCCTGGCAGGAAGTCTTCACCGGCGTGGATTCACGTACGGTGCTGCAGTTCGCCCGCGAGTGGGCCGAGACCGCGGCCATCACCGGCGGCAAGTGCATGATCATCACCGGTGCGGGCATCAACCACTGGTACCACGCCAACCTCATGTACCGGGCCGGCGCCATGGCTCTCATGCTGTGTGGTTGCGTGGGTCGCAACGGCGGCGGTATGAACCACTACGTGGGGCAGGAAAAACTGGCGCCCATGGACTCCTGGTCCAACCTGGCCTTCGCCAAGGACTGGTATCCCGGGGCCCGGCTGCAGCAGGCGCCCATCTGGCACTACATGAACACCAGCCAGTACCGCTATGACGGGCAGTACAGCAAGTACAATACCGTGCCGGACAACGAGTTGACCAGGCAGCACACGGCAGACCAGATCTTCAAGTCCGTGCGCAACGGCTGGATGCCCTTCTATCCCCAGTTCAAGCAGAACACCCTGGACCTGGCCAAGGAAGCCCAGGCCGCCGGGGCCACTGACGACGAGGGCATCAAGCAGTACGTCTTCGAGAAGCTGAAGTCCAAGGAACTGGAATACTGCGTGGGCGATCCCGAAGCGCCCGAGAGCCACCCGCGGGTGTGGTACATCTGGCGGGGCAACGCCATTGTCGGCTCCATGAAGGGCACCGAGTACTGCCTGAAGCACTACCTGGGCGCCCACTCCAACATCAACGCCCTGGACAGCGGGGTGCCCACCCAGGACGTAAAATGGGCCGAGGCCGCCGCCGAGGGCAAGATGGATCTCATCGTGGACCTGAACTTCCGCATGGATTCATCGGCTCTGTACTCGGATATCGTGCTGCCCGCCGCCTCGTGGTACGAGAAGGCCGACCTGAACAGCACGGACATGCACTCCTTCATCCATCCCCTGTCGCGGGCCATTGCCCCGGTGTGGGAGGCCAAGAGCGACTGGGAGATCTTCCGCGAACTGGCCAGGGTCACCAGCGAGGTGGCGAAGAAATACCTGCCCGAGCCGGTGAAGGACATCCTGACCATACCCATCGCCCATGACTCTCCCGGCGAGATCGCCCAGCCCGACGTCAAGGACTGGTACAAGGGCGAGTGCGAGCCGGTGCTGGGCAAGACCATGCACAACCTGGGCGTCTTCGAGCGCGACTACACCAAGCTGTACGAGAAGTTCTGCGCCCTGGGGACCAATGTCCGCACCGACGGACTGGGCGCCCACGGCAACCACTACATGTGCGAGGACGAGTACGACGAGATGATCTCCTCGCCCCACTTCCCGGTGGAGAAGATCGACGGCAAGGTCTATCCGTCGCTGAAGGAGGACGTGTCAGCCTGCGACGCGGTGCTGCACTTGTCGTCCCTGACCAACGGCGAACTGACGGCCCGGGCCTATGAGAACGCCGAGAAGAAGACCGGACTGGAGCTGGCCCACCTGGGCGCCGGCAGCAAGGACGTGCGCATCAACTACGCCGACCTGCAGGCCCAGACCCGGCGCTACAACAACTCGCCCCTGTGGTCGGGCCTGATGCACAAGGGGCGGGCCTACTCGGCCTTCACCTACAATGTGGAGCACCAGGTGCCCTGGCGAACCCTCACCGGGCGCCAGCATTTCTACCTGGACCACGAAATGTACGTGGCCTACGGCGAACACCTGCCCACCTACAAGCCGTCACCCAAGCCCGAGGCCTACGGCGATCTGAAGCAGACCCTCAAGGAGGGCAAGGCCAAGGTGCTGAACGTGCTTACGCCCCACGGCAAGTGGCACATCCATTCCACCTACGGCGACACCCTGCGCATGCAGACCCTCAGCCGCGGCTGCGAGCCGTGCTGGCTGAGCGAAGCCGACGCCGAGGAACTGGGCATCAAGGACAACGACCACGTCGAGGTCTACAACGACCACGGCATCTACTGCACCCGCGCGGTGGTCAGCTCACGCATTCCCCGGGGCGTGTGCATCGTCTACCACGTGCCCGAGCGCACCCTGGGTATTCCCAAGACCGGACAGCGGGGACGCAAGCGCGGCGGGGGGCACAACAGCATGACCCGCGTGCATCTGAAGCCCAACTTCCTCTGCGGGGGCTACGGGCAGTTCAGCTACCACTTCAACTACTGGGGACCCATCGCGCCCAACCGCGACAGCCACGTCACGGTCAAGAAGGTGGACAAGGTCGTCTACTAACACGGGATGCGGCCGGACCGACGGCCGCCGTACAAGCCACGGAGAAGAACCGGCATGGATATTCGCTCACAAGTCTCAATGACGTTCCACCTGGACAAGTGCATCGGGTGCCACACCTGTTCCATCGCCTGCAAGAACATCTGGACCGACCGCAAGGGCGCGGAATACATGTGGTGGAACAACGTCGAAACCAAGCCCGGCACGGGTTATCCCGGCAAGTGGGAAGACCAGAAGACGTTCCAGGGCGGTTGGATCAAGGACGAGAACGGCAAGCTCAAGCTGCGCGCCGCCGGCAAGAAGAAGGGCCTGCTGAACATCTTCCACAACCCCAACCTGCCGGTCATAGACGACTACTACGAACCGTGGACCTACAAGTACCTGGACCTGATCCAGGCCCCCGAATCGGACGACCAGATCACCGCCCGGCCCATCTCCCTGATCACGGGCAAGCCCATGGACATCAAGGGCGGCCCCAACTGGGACGACGATCTGAGCGGCACTCCGGACTACGCCCGCAACGACCCCAACCTGGAGAACCTGTCGCCGGCCGAGAAGGAGGCCATGTTCCAACTGGAGCGCATGGCTTTCTACTATCTGCCGCGCATGTGCAACCACTGCCTGAATCCGGCCTGCGTGGCGTCGTGTCCCTCGGGCGCCATCTACAAGCGCGGCGAAGACGGCATCGTGCTGATCAACCAGGATGTCTGCCGGGCCTGGCGCATGTGCGTGTCGGCCTGCCCGTACAAGAAGGTCTACTTCAACTGGAATACCGGTAAATCGGAGAAGTGCATCCTCTGCTACCCGCGTATCGAGTCGGACCAGGCGCCCGCCTGCATGCACTCCTGCGTGGGGCGGATTCGCTACCTGGGCGTGATTCTCTACGACGCCGACCGCATCGAGGCCGCGGCCTCGGCCGAGGAGCACGAACTGGTGGACCGGCAGCTGGACTGCCTCATGGATCCGTTTGATCCCGAGGTCATCGCGTCGGCCAAGGCCAATGGCGTCGCCGATTCCACCATCGACGCGGCCCAGAAGTCGCCCACCTGGAAGTTCGCCAAGGAGTGGGGCCTGGCCCTGCCCCTGCACCCGGAGTTCCGCACTCTGCCCATGCTCTTCTACGTGCCCCCGCTACTGCCAGTGATGGCTTCCCTGGCCAAGGTGAACCACGACGAACG
>QNDV01000145.1 GCA_003646045.1 bacterium | reverse complement strand
TGGAGGTGCTGCGGGAACGCGGCCTCTACTTCGTGGACAGCCTGACCTCGTCCCGCTCGGTGGCCTGGGACGCGGCCCGCGAGGCGGGTATTCCCACCGCCCGCAATCGCATTTTTCTGGACTACGACAGCGAGGACCCGCAGCGGATCCGGGCCAATCTGGAGGTCCTGGTGAGATCGGCCCGCGAACGCGGCTTTGCCGTGGGTATCTGCCATCCCCATCGGGCCACCGCCGAGGTCCTGGCCCGGGAGTTGCCGCGCCTGCGGGCCCAGGGCATCCGGCTGGTTACGGTCTCGGAGATGTTGGCCCTGCAACGGGTGGCCGGAGGAACCTCATGACCAGTGACGTCTTTCTACTGGAGATAGGGGCCGCGGGGGACGTGACCGGTAAACTGGATGCCCTGACCCGTCGGGTCCTGGGCCGGATCCGGGTCAGGGACTGGGCCGTCAAGGTGCAGCTCGGTCACCCCGGGCGGGTCGCGGCAATCGCACCCGGTTGGGCCCATGAAGTGGCGCAAACCCTGACCGGGTCCGGGGGCAAGGCTGCAGTGTGTGGCACGCTGTCGATCAATACCAAAGGTCTGGATACGGCGGATTCCCAGCGGGAAACAGCGGCGCTCAAGGGATACGCCACCCAGGGGACCAGCCCCTCGTACGTGGTGGCGGACGATCCGCGGGGTGAGCCCTCGCCGGTCAGTCCCGGCGTACCGGACGGCCTGCTGGGGCCGGTGGGTCTGGCAGCCGCGGCAGCGGCCAGTGGGGGCCTGGCGGTGATGACTCCGGTCCGACCCCATCCCCACCTGGGACTGACCGGAGCTCTTTCATCCCTTGGTCTGGGATTGGTGGATCGGGATACCAAATTGCGCATCCACCGGGACCTTCGCCCACGGGTGAATACGCCCCTGTGTGCCGGGTGCGGGTCCTGCCTGGCTGTCTGTATTTTTGATGCTATTAACATCAATGCCGGCCGCGCTTTCATTGATCACGAGCGGTGTACGGGCTGCGGCGAGTGCATGAATGTGTGCTTCATGGCGGGTATTGCCCCGGAAGACCTGGCAGGTGTACCCGTATTCCAGAGGAAGGTGGCCGAGGCGGCCAGTGCGGCCAGGGTCGGCACGGTGGACCCACTGCGGCCGGCGGTTTTTCTCAACGTTCTGGTGCGTCCGGACCGGGCTGCCAGGGGACCTCGACGTCAACGCGAGGTCCTGGGGGATGTGGGAGTGCTCGGGGCCACTGACCCGGTGGCGCTGGATACCGCCACGGCCGATCTGATCCGCGGCCGCAGCGGGGGTAGTCTGCAGTCCTGGAGCGGGTTCCTGCAGGAACCCGGTCCCCTGCTGGAACGGGCCGCAGAACTCGATCTGGGCCGGTCGGCCTACCGTCTGCACACGTTCCAGTATCCTGGCACCCCCTGAATACAGGATTGACAGGCCGCTAGCTTTTCTGGCCATAGCCTGGCGTATGTGTTATCATTGCCGCTGCTTTCGACGGCGGGGCGATATCCCTCGGGTACGCCTTGATGTGCTTTTGCGCCTCGCCGATACCAACATCAAGGCGTGCTTTTTTTTGCGATGCCGGCGGGCTGCCGGGCAAGTATCGGGAGTTGGAAAAACATGAACCGATCCCTGCAGATCAGGGCTGGGCTCACCCTCGCCGTTCTTCTGCTGTCCATCTACGGACTGTTGCCGACCTTCAAGGCGCTGTCGATCTCCGGGGCCGACCGTGAGGCCGCCCAGGATGATCCCGAGCGCATGGCCGAGATCGCGGCGATCGACGCCGGGGCCATCCGCCGGGGACTGGACCTCAAGGGTGGCATGTATCTGGTATTCGAGGTGGAGCAGGAAGGCATGACGGCCGCCGAGGCGGAGGATGCCCTGCTGAGGGTCAAGGAGATCCTCTACAACCGCGTCGACCGCTACGGCGTATCAGAGCCGGAGATAACCACTTTCGGCAGCAGTCGCATTGTCGTCAAGCTGCCTGGAGTGCAGGATCCGGAGCGTGCCAAGAACCTGCTGGGTACCACTGCCCAGCTGGAATTCAGGGTGGTACGTCCCCAGGAGGACATCGCCGAGGTACTGGAGAAGCTGGACGCCTTGTTCCTGGGCGATACGCCTGATGCTGCCGCGGCCGCGGAGGAATCTCCGGTGGACCTGACGGCGGATGAGCCCGTGGAGACGGAGACCGAGCTGGTCGAATCGACCGCTGATTCGACTGCCGACTTGACACCCGATCCGGCCGCTGATCCCTTCGCCGACATTGATGACGTATTGAATTCGGACCAGGATCTGGCCGCTGACGAAGCAGCCTACCTGGCCGAGCACCCCTTCAGCGGCCTGTTGGCCGTGCAACCGGGCCTGTTGAGCTCCACGCCCCTGTTGGTACCGGAAATCAACGTGAACCGGGTCCAGGAACTGCTGGATGATCCCCGGACTTCGCTCCGCCTGCGAGGCCTCGAACTGCAGATGGCCAAGGACCCCATCAATCTGGGCAATGGTCAGCTGGTGCGAGCTCTCTTCCTGGTGGATGCCAAACCAATCCTGACGGGAGATCAGCTCACGGACGCCCGTTCCGTTACCGATCCCGAGCGGCCCGGCGGCTGGCAGGTCAGTTTCAGCCTGAACAACCGGGGGGGGCGGACCTTCGCCAAGTTCACCGGCGAGAATGTGGGCCGCTTCCTGGCTATCAGTCTTGACGGACGTATTCCTTCGGCTCCGGTGATCCAGGGGCGTATCCCCGGGGGACAGGGAGTCATCCAGGGCCAATTCACCAATACCGAAGCCAGTGACCTGGCCCTGCTGCTCAGGGCGGGCGCCTTGCCCACGGATATCTACATCGCCGAAGAGCGTACCGTGGGCCCCAGCCTCGGCCGCGATTCGATCCGCATGGGTGTCAGTGCGGCACTCTACGGATCGCTGATGGTGATCGTCTTTATCCTGATCTACTACCGCTTGAGCGGGTTGGTGACGGTGGTGGCACTGGTCAGCAACATCGTGATCCTCATGGCGATTCTGGCCCAGTTCGACCTGGTGCTGACGCTGCCGGGCATTGCGGGAATCATTCTGACGGTGGGTATGGCGGTGGACGCCAACGTGCTGATCAACGAGCGTATTCGCGAGGAACTGCGTAAGGAAAAGACGATTCGTGCCTCGGTGCAGTCGGGTTACGCCAATGCGACCCGCACCATCGTGGACGCCAATGTGACAACGCTGATCGCCGGCGGTATCCTGCTCTGGTTCGGCACCGGCCCCATCAAGGGCTTTGCCGTGACCCTGAGCATCGGCATCCTGACCAGCATGTTCACCGCCCTGGTCATGACACGCGTGATCATGGAATTCGTGACGCGCGGTCAGGGCAGACAGAAAATGAGTATCTAGTCCGCACCGCGGACGGCTACGGGGCCCCGGGCCCGGGAAAGGTCGACAGGAACGATGGAGTTCTTCCGGAATCCGAAAATCAACTTCGTGGGCAGCATGAAGCCTGCATTCACGCTTTCGATGGTCCTGGTCTTCCTGAGTTTGGGATCGCTGCTCATTCACGGCGGTCCCCGCCTGAGCATCGACTTCACCGGCGGCTCGGTACTGCAGGTGCGCATGGACCCAGCGCCCGAAGTGGGTGAGATTCGTGAGATTCTCGAGTCCAAGGGTTACGCGGGGATCCAGGTCACGGACTTCGGCGGGGTTGATGAGTTCCTCATCACCTTCCCGCTGCCCGAGGGCGCGGTGGAAGCGGCAGCGGCCGGTGGCAGCGACGAGGCGGCCGGTCAATTGGTTGACCGCGACCACACCCTGGACGCGGCCCAGGTCCTGTTGGACGATCTGCGCGAGGGCTTGTCCGGTTCCGAGATCGAGTTGCGTCGCGAAGAGAGTGTGGGTCCCAAGATCGGTGACGAGCTCCGCACCGCGGCCTTGAACTCGGTGGTGGCGGCCCTGACGCTCATCGTGATCTACATCACCATCCGCTTCGTCTTCCGTTACGGCATCGCGGCGATCATCGCCCTGGTCCACGACGTGACGCTGACGCTGGGTATTTTCTCCCTGATGGGTTTCGAGATCAGCCTGAGCATTATCGCGGCTTTCCTGACCATCATCGGTTACTCACTGAATGACACCATCGTGGTGTTCGATCGTATTCGCGAGAATATGAAACTGCGGCGCAAGGAGACCTACCGCGAGGTCATCAACCGTTCCATCAACGAGTGCCTGAGCCGTACCGTGCTGACCTCGGTGACGACTTTCTTCGTGGCTGCCACCCTGTTCGTACTGGGCGGACCGGTGATCCATGATTTCGCGTTCGCCCTGTGCTTTGGTGTTGTGATCGGTACCTACAGCTCGATGTTCATCGCCAGTCCGGTGCTGGTCTGGTGGTATGAGCGGCGGATCCGTGACAAGAAGCGGATGGCGCTGGATATGTAGGACCCGTTCCGGATCACTTCGGGAGTATCGGGGGAGCCCTGCGGGAAGGCTCCGGGCTACGGCCCGGGGCCTTTTTTTATAGTATCAATTGTCACCACGCTGTCACCAACACCGATGAAACTGGTCTCAATGCCGTTAATTGCCTAACAGCTAAACCTTTGAAATTATGCAATCTGCAAGGGTGCTACTAGGCGATTGTTCCCATATGAAAAAGATATGCGATTCTGCAATTGTAGCTCAATATCAAAAGTAAACACCACTTAGGTAAATCTCTTCTACGTTTTGTTTGACCCCCATCATCATGCTATGATATATTTGTGACAAGTTTGGTTAATAAAGTAACAACCAGGTCGCAATATAACGGAGCAGCGGACAGAATGAGACAGGGCGGAATGCACGATCAGGTATACCGGCACCACGCCCACCGTATGCGGTTCTCGCTGGCGGTGGTCGTGGTTCTGCTGGGAATCTGCTGTTTCGCCGGCACCACCCAGGCCCAGGCACCGGCCATTGCCGCCACCTTCGTGCGCAACGTGACCATCCCCAGCCTGAGCGAATCCATTGTCCGTCCCTCCTCGCTGCACTTCGACCGTTTCCACCGGGAACTGTACGTGGCCGACTTCGGGCACAACCGCATTGTCATCTTTGCACCCAGTGGCGCGTACAAGTTCGACTTCCAGCTGACCGGTGGCCTGACCTCGCCGGCGGATGTGACCACCGACCCGGCCGGTTTCATCTACGTCCTGGGCACCATGCCCGAGGGCCGTACCCTGCAGTGTTTCGATTTTGATGGCGTGGCTTTGCACCGGGTGCCCCTGCCTGTCGAGATCAATGGCCAAGCTGTTACGATCCGTTCGGTAGCCTGCGACGACCAGGGCATGCTCTACGCCCTGGACCACAACGCCCGGCGGATATTGGTCCTGGATCCCAAGGCCGGTCTGCAGCGCTGGTTTTCCGCTGATCCGAAACCCGGGGGTAGTGACGGCTTGCTGGGGCTCGGCACCTTGGCCATTGACGGGGACAACCTGCTGATTCCCGCTCCCACCATGGGCACGATCCTGTACTTCGGTACCGACGGCACCTTCCGCAAGGCGGTAGGCACGTTCGGTACGAAGACCGGAACCCTGAATTTCCCGGTGGCCGCCGAGGTCGCTCCCGATGGTCGGCTGCTGGTCCTGGACAAGAACCGCTTCTGCGTCGTGGTCTTCGACCAGGACCGGATCGTCGGCGAGTTCGGCGGCAAAGGCATCAACCCCGGCTGGTTCATGGGGCCCTCCCTGCTGGCCGTTCCCACCGCCGACCACGTGGTGGTGGGCCAGGTATTCGAGAACAAGATCCAGATTTGTAACCTGCCCGCGTTCGCAAGTGGCCGAGCGCAGGCGGGGGCAGTCGACGAGGCCGTCGGATCCCGGGGCGATGTCCCGGACTCCGAGACGGCCATCGCCCGTCCAGCCCGTATTTCCAGCCACACGTCCGATCCCTTCGCAGCATCCGCAGGCGAGGAATCCCCCCCGCGCGGATCACAACCCCGATCTCATCTGGAGGTTTCAGAATGAGAAAGGTCCTGTTCATCATCATGGGACTGGCTGTAGTTGCCGTTCCCGCCGCTGCCTTCCATGACGGTGGTGTCGCCCATTGCAACGGTTGCCACACGATGCACAACAGCCAGGACGGTACCCTGGTCGATCCCGACAGCCCCAACGGCAACCCCTGGCTGCTG
>QNDV01000144.1 GCA_003646045.1 bacterium | reverse complement strand
TATCCAGGAGTGCCCGGTACTGTCCGGATCGATCGCCACATCACCCTGAGAGGCGCCTCTTGAGCAACCGACAGATCATTCTCAGCGGCATGCGTCCCACCGGACGTCTGCATTGGGGCAACTATACCGGTGCCCTGGCCAATTGGGTCGCGTTGCAGGAGCAGTTCCAGTGCCATTTCATGGTGGCCGACTGGCATGTGCTGACTACCGCCCTGGACAAGACACCGGAGATTCGGCAAAACACGCGGGAGATGTATCTGGACTGGTTGGGCGCGGGGCTCGACCCGGAGCGCTCAGTACTCTTTGTCCAGTCCGAGATCAAGGAACACGCCGAACTCTATCTGCTACTGGCCATGATGATTTCCATGGGACGCCTGGAACGGAACCCCACCTTCAAGGAACAGATCCGCGACCTGAACCTGGGAGGGGAGATCAGCTACGGACACCTGGGTTACCCGGTGCTGCAGGCGGCTGACATCCTCATCTACCGGGCCCATGTGGTTCCCGTCGGTGAGGACCAGATGCCCCACCTGGAATTGACGCGGGAGATGGCCCGGCGCTTCAACCACCACTTCGGCACCGCGGGCAGCGGCGTCTTTCCGGAGCCGGACGGCCTGGTGACGAAATTCGCCCGTTTCCCCGGCACCGACGGCAAGCGCATGAGCAAGTCCCTCGGCAACACCGTCGAGATATCGGCGGAGCCCGAGGAGATCCTCGCGAAGATCAAGCCGGCCTTCACCGATCCCCGGCGTCTGCGCCGCAGTGACCCGGGGGATCCGGAAGTTTGCGCGGTCTATACCTGGTACCAGAAATTCATGCCGGACGAGGCGGAAGAGACGGCCACCGAGTGCCGCAGTGCAGCCCGGGGTTGCGTGGATTGCAAGAAGCGGCTGGCCGATGGTGTCAGCGCATATTTCGCGCCGCTCAGGGAGAGGCGGGCCGAGTACGAGGCTGATCCCGCACGCCTGGACGAAATCATCGCTGACGGCTGCACACGGGCCCGTGCCGTGGCCACCGAGACCATGACCATGGTGCACGATGCCATGGGCATCGGTTAGGAGTACCCCTTGAACCAAGCCATGCCACCAGACGCGGAAAACCCGGAACAGGCGACGCCGCCGATTGTCGGGGGCCCGGAGTCGTGGTCCCTGGATTCACTGCCCCCCGAGCTGGAGTATTTTCGATCCAGCGAGGCCTACCAGGTGGAACTCACCGGCTTCCAGGGGCCCATGGATCTGCTGCTGCACCTGATCGAAAAGGACCAGGTGGACATCTACGACATCCCCATCTCGCGGATCACCGACCAGTTCATCCAGCACATCGAGGTGATGCATACGGTCAGCCTTGAGAAGGCCGGTGAATTCATGGCCATGGCGGCCACCCTCATGGTCATCAAGATGAAGATGCTGATGCCGTCCCACCGCCAGGATGATGAGCTGGAGGAGGAGGACCCGCGGGCCGAACTCGTCCGCCGGCTGCTGGAGTACAGGCGTTTCAAGGAAGCGGCCGAGTCGTTGCAGAATTATGAGGAGGAGCGGCGCCAGTTCCATCTGCGCCGCACACGTTATCCCTATACCGATACCCTGGACCTGGTCCCCGAACTGCGGATCGGTACTTTCGAACTGCTTACCGCGCTGGCCGGCATTTTCGATCGCCTGCAGGCGGATACTTTCTTCGGCGTCGAGCGTGAACCGTTCACGGTGGAAGAAAAGATGTCGCTCATCGAGGAACGGGTGGGTGGCGGTGGCACGTGTATCTTCGAAGACCTCTTCAGGGACGACAGCATACGCATGGAAGTGGTGGTGACGTTCATCGCTATTCTCGAACTGGTCAAGCGGGGGCGGTTGCAGTTCATGCAGACCGAACCGTTGGGTGCCATCTGGCTGCAGCGCTCCGGAGAGGGCGACGCTACCGGGGATACCGGTGAGAACGACGATGAACAATTCAACGACGACGACGACGAGGCCGCCGCGGGCGGCCGGGAGGCCCAGGCTTGAAGCGTGAACTGGAAGCCCTGCTCTTTGCCACCGACTCGCCCCTGACGGCGGGCCGCCTGCGCAAGATCTTCCGCGAGGTGTCGGTCAAGGAACTGAAGGACGCCGTGGCCGAACTGCAGCAGGAATACGATGCTGCCGGGAATGCCTTCTCCGTGGTTGAATTCGGAGGCGGCTGGCAGATCGCTACCCGACCCGATTTCGCACCGGTGGTGGAGAAACTGCTGAAGACCAGGCGGGTGACCCGTCTTTCCAAGGCCGGCCTCGAAGTGCTGGCCATCGTGGCCTATCGTCAGCCCTTGACCCGCCTGGAAGTGGACGAGATCCGGGGCGTGAACAGCAGCGGTGCCCTGGCCACCTTGTCGGAGCGCAATCTCCTGACGGTGGTGGGACGTTCCCAGGCCGTGGGCAACCCCCTGCTCTACGGCACCACCCGCGAGTTCCTCAATCACCTGGGGCTGAAGGCCCTGGGCCAATTGCCCTCCCTGCCCGAGCTGGAGCAAATGGCCAACGACCCTGAGAGCCTCAAGGAGTTCGCCAACGAGGTGGGCCGGGATGTGACCACCGAGGAGATCGAGGGCTATTTCATGGAGCCGGAATCGCCGGCGCCGGAAGAAATGCCCACCGAGGCCAGCGGTGATGAGCTGCCGGATCCCGACCCGCAGACACCCGCCGCGGACGAAGCCGGCCTGGAACACGAGGCGGCGGATGAAAGATCCTGAGCCCGGAATGCGCCTGAACCGGTACCTGGCCCGCGCCGGTTTCGGATCGAGGCGGGCCGCGGAAGACCTGATCCGTGGGGGACGCGTGCGTCTGGACGGGCAGGTGGTCACGGACCTGGGCCGTCGCGTGGACGTGGACGTCGATACGGTGACCGTCGACGGAAAGACCGCCCGCCTACCCGACACCACCTGCATCTATGCCTTCCACAAACCCCTGGGCGTGGTGTCCACACTGCGGGCCCAGGGCGGACAACCCTCGCTGCTGCCCTACCGCTACCAGGCCGATCTGCCGGCACGATTCGTTCCCGTCGGACGCCTTGACGGGGCGACCACCGGCTTGCTCCTTTGGACGGATGACGGCGACCTGAACCAGCGCCTCTGCCGTCCGGCCAGCGGCATCTGGAAGACCTACGAGATCGAACTGGACCAGCCGCTGCCGCCTACGCTGATTCCCCGGCTGACCGGGGGCCGCATCGAGTTGGACGGGCGGGCCTGCCGCCCCTGCCGTATGAAGCACAAGGCTGGCCGTTCGCCGCGGCACTGGACCATGGAATTGCACGAGGGCCGCAAGCGCCAGATCCGACGCATGTTCGCCGCAGTGGAGCTGAAGGTGATTCACCTGCATCGCACCGCGGTGGGCAGGGTACAGTTGGGCCTGTTGCACGAAGGGGATTTTCGGCGGTTGTCCGCCGACGAGGAAAGGGCGTTACGGCAGGATCTGGACGGGCCTTGAACGGCCCGGTCGATCCGGACACCATTCTTCCGACGACGAAAGGCACGGTCATGGATTTTTCAAGCCTGTTCCGTCCCGGCATCCGGGCCACCCGTCCCTACACACCCGGCAAACCAATCGAGGAGGTCCAGCGCGAACTGGGACTCGATTCGGTGATCAAGCTGGCCAGCAACGAGAATCCCGAGGGACCCCTGCCCGTCGTGGTCGAGGCCATCACCGCTGCCGCACGGGGCATCAACCGCTACCCGGACGCCGCCAGCCACGACCTGACCGGGAAGCTGGCTGCCCACCTGGGTGTGGAGACCTCCCAGTTGCTGCTGGGCAACGGCAGCAACGAGGTCATCGACATCATCATCCGGGCCCTGATCTCGCCGGGGGAGAATGTCGTCTACAGCGAGGGCAGTTTCATCGTCTACGGACTGACTACGAGGGCCCACTTCGAATGCGGCCGTACGGTACCCCTGCGGAACGATGACACCCACGACCTGGTGGCCATGGCGGCAGCCGTCGACAGCAAGACCAAGCTGGTCATTGTCTGTAATCCCAACAATCCCACGGGCACCTACAACAACCTCGACGAGTTCCGCACCTTCCTGGCCGCACTGCCGCCCCGGGTGGTGGTGGCCGTGGACGAAGCCTATTACGAGTATGTCACAGCTGATGATTACCCCCTGACCCTCGAGTTGCTGCGTGATCATCCGGCACTTGTGGTTCTGCGCACTTTCAGTAAGATCCACTCCCTGGCCGGGCTGCGCGTGGGCTATGGCGTGGGCCATCCGGAGCTCATCGGCGAACTGCAGAAGACCCGTGAGCCGTTCAATGTGAACCTGATGGCCCAGGCGGCCGGAATTGCCTGTCTCGATAACTGGCAAGAGGTGGCGGGTCGGCGGGATCGCAACCGGGCCGAACTCGAGCGCATGTCCCGGGGCTTCGAGGAGCTCGGCCTGGAGGTGGTGCCGAGTCAGACCAATTTCATTCTCGTACGCTGCGCCGGCGATGCGGGGCAGCTTACGAACGACCTGCTGCACAAGGGTGTCATCGTACGACCCATGAACGCCTGGGGCCTGGACAGTCGCGCCTTGCGCATCAGTGTCGGCCTGCCCGAGGAGAACACGCGTTGCCTGACGGCACTCAAGGAGATCCTGGAAACATGACCCTTCCGGCGCGGGAAACAAGGACCCCCCTGGCCAGTCGCACTCCCGGCCAGCCGGGCACTGTGGTCGAGGTATCCGGTGTCCGCTTCGGCGGCGACGAGGTTGTGCTGATCGGTGGGCCCTGTGCCGTGGAAGAGATGGACCAGATTCTCGGCAGCGCGGCACAGGCCGCGGCCGGCGGTGCCACCATGTTGCGGGGCGGAGCCTGGAAGCCCCGCACCTATCCCTATGATTTCCAGGGACTGGGGGGAGAGGGACTGGAGCTCCTGGCGGCGGCCCGCGCCAGTTCGGGTCTGCCGTTCGTGACGGAGGTTCTCGATCCCCGGGACGTGGAACAGGTGGCCGCGGTGGCGGACATGCTCCAGATCGGTAGTCGCAGCGTGCAGAACTTTCCCCTGTTGCGTGAAGCGGGTGGCAGCGGCAAACCCGTGCTGCTGAAACGGGGGATGATGACCACCGTGGCCGAGTGGCTGGGTGCCGCGGAGTACGTGCTTGCCGCCGGATGTACCGGACTTGTCCTCTGTGAGCGCGGCATCCGCTCGTTCGAGCCGGCCCTGCGCAATACCCTCGATGTGGGGTCGGTGGCCTTCATGAAAACCGCGACCCACCTGCCGGTGATCGTCGATCCGAGCCACGCCGCGGGAGATGCGCGGTTCGTCACCGCCCTGGCCAGGGCGGCGGTGGCCGTGGGGGCGGATGGCCTGCTCGTGGAAACACACCCTCAACCCGGCGCCGCGCTCAGCGATGCGGGACAGGCCCTGGACGCCGCGCAGTTCGCCGCTCTCGCTACTGAATGCCGCGCCGTGGCGCGTGCCATCGGCCGGGACCTGTGATGATCCACCGTCGTCCCGCGGAGCTGCCTGAACCAGACGCCTCCCTGTTGCCTCGCGATGCTGTCATTGCCGTGGACGGCCCCGCCGGCAGCGGCAAATCCACTACCGCCCGTGCCCTCGCCGAACGCTTCGACCTGCTCTATATCGATACCGGCGCCATGTACCGGGCCCTGACCCTGGCCGCCCTGCGCGACGGAATCGACCTGGACGACGGGACGGCCCTGGCTGAGCTCCTCGACGGTGCGCGACTGGAGCTCAAGCCTTCCGCCGCCGGCGTGGCGGTGTCCTGGAACGGCCGGGACGTCAGCGGGGATATCCGCTCCGCCGCCGTGGACGCCGCCGTCTCCCGGGTCGCCGCCCGGAACGAGGTGCGCCGGGACATGGTGCGTCGGCAGCAGGTGCTCGGCCGCCGCGGTGGCGTGGTCATGGAGGGGCGGGACATCGGCAGCGTGGTCTTCCCCCTGGCCACGGCCAAGATTTTCCTGCGCGCCAGCCTCGAGGCGCGGGTGGACCGACGCTACCGCCAGATCCGGCAGCGGGGGGAGGAAGCCTCCCGGTCGGGTTTGATGGTGGACCTGGCCGAGCGCGACCGCCTGGACTCCGAGCGTGCCACCAGTCCGCTCATCATTTCCCCCGACGCCATGGTCATCGACAGCAGCGATATGAGCCTCGAGCAGCAGAATGAGGTCTGCGCCCGGGCCTG
>QNDV01000143.1 GCA_003646045.1 bacterium | reverse complement strand
TGGCTGTGGGCAGTTTGAAGCCGTCGATTCCCTCGGGCACGCTGTCACCCAGTTCGACCAGGCGATCGGCTAGGTACTTCACCAGTTCATCGTTGCCGCGCAGCACTTCCAGTGCGGCGTTCAAGTCGTCGGCGAACTGCTGGCGCTGGGCGGCCTTGTTGTCCGGGGCGGGTTCGCCCTCGCCGGCCCACTTGGTGCCGTAGATCCCGGAGAAATCGGTGCGGCACTTCCAGAAGTTCTCGTCGTTCATCTTGTGCGGCGCGCCGTGGCTGGGAGCGTCGTACTTGTAGTAGCCGCGACCCTTGCGGGTCTTGCCGAACATCATGCCCGGACGCTGGGCCGGGTTGTCCCCGTCGGTCATTTCCAGCAGGGCACCGGTGACCTGCTCCCAGTCGCTGCCGTTGTCGGCCTCGTGCACGTGCCAGCCGTAGGGCTCGAACCACTCGCGGGGACCGCCGTGGACGATAGCGCTGATGTGGTGGGGGTCGATGCCGAAATCATTCCAGTCCATGATCATGTTCAGGTTGTCCAGGCCCAGGCCGTAGGACGAGTTCTTGGTCTCGTGCCAGCAACCGGCGGTGTGGCCGCCTTCGCCCTCGATACCGAAGACCTTCACGCCCTTGGCGCCCGCGTGCTTGAGGGCTATGGCCGCGCCGGCGCAAGCGGGTGCGCCGTGACCGCTGGGGCCGGTGTTGAACTTGACGAAGAGGTTCTTCTCGGCCATTTCCGCGTGGCCGGGCAGTCCGCCCACGTTGCGGAAGTCCAGCAGGTCCTCCCACAGCAGCGTGCGGTCGCGACCGCCGCCGATGGCGTACTTCTCGTCACCCGTCTTTTCGTACATCACCTTCATGGCCTCGTTGAACACCGACAGGGTGGCGTAGACCAGGGGGACGGTGTGGCCGGCCACCAGGATGAACCGGTCACCGAAGCGCTTCTCGGGGTGACGGATGTCCCAGCGCATGGCGCCCGAAAGCAGCAGCGAAACGAAGTAGTGGACCTTGGACCGGCTGCCGCCGGGGTGTCCGCTCTGGCGGTAGTTGAGCATCATGTCGATCTGCTGATCGATGAGGTCCTTGAGCACTTCCCAGTGGGCAAAATTAGCCTGCTGGGCCGCTACGAGTTTGGTGACGTCGGACACGGGAATCTCCCTTCGGACCGGCTCGGGCCAGGACAACCACGGGACCGCCGCAGCGGGCCTGTGGCTGGGCATATGACGGATAATGCGTCCCGCGAAACATGGTGTCCCGAAGGGCGGGATTCAAGGGGAATCGGCAGTTGTGGGGATCGTCCCGCCGCGGCTGCCTTCACTGAACTGTCAACGTGTGCTGGCAGTCGGTGAGGGCCCATGCTACGGTTCCCGGGATCCCGTAAACCAGATTCCATCCGGCCCGGAGGCAACCCCGATGCAGGACGCGACGACCCCGACCGCCGCGGCTCCCCACGTCCATCCCATGGGCATGGGTTTTGCCCAGACCCTCGGCGATATGCGCTTCATGGGCTGGGTGAGCCTGATCTACGGCATCCTTACCTGTCTGTCCATCCTGGGTGCCATCGTGGGCGTGCCTTTGATTATCGCTTCCCACCGTTTCATCGAGGGCGTCAACCGCTTCGATATGTATCGCCAGAACCCCGGGGCGCAGGATGAACTGCGCACCGGTTTCCACGAGTTGGGTCGCAGCTTCCGCATCATGAAGATCCTGGTGATCATCCACATCTTCCTGATCGTGGGTTATATCTTTTTCCTGTTCTTCCTGGGCGGGATCGGGCTACTGAGCGAACTGGCGAATTCCTAGTCGGCCCTCAGCGGGCGAATCGGATCACCGCGACCTGCGACCAGGCCACCTGCGCGGGCTCGCCGTCTCCCAGCACCAGGATGCCGCGGTTGTCAGGCCCGGTATCCTGCCCCGTGCTCATGGTCAGGCGCGAGCCGTCACGGGTGGTTACCGTGCAGACGCCGTCCGCGTCCTTCTCGATGGCCGTGATATTGCCCAAGGGTATTTCGTACTCGATACCGCCGTGGTGGCCGTCCAGGATTTCCCAGGCCCAGCCCTCGTCCAGGTCCAGCACCAGGTTGCCGGTGTGGACAGCGCCGTCGATGGTGGTGACGGTGGCTGTCAGGCGTGTGGATTCCGTGAAGGGAACCACCGGCCCGTGTTCCTTTGGCGGTACGCGGAAGTCCAAACGACGGAACGTCTTCCAGTCCGCCACGGCACGCCCGTAGGCCGCGGTCTCCATGATGATGCCCCGGTTGTCCTCGTTGACGTCATTACTGCCCGAAAGCACCAGTTCGCGACCATCGGTGAGGGTCACTCTGCAACTGCGCGAGTTCACCCGTGCGATGGCCGCGATGTCGCCCATGGGGATCTCGTGGTCGGTGTTCGCCTCGTCCCCGTCCAGGATGTCGGTGGTCAGGAACTCGGAGCGATCCCAGCGCACCCAGCCGGCAAAGGCGCCGTCGGCGGTAGCCAGCTCGCCCCAGATGCGTACAACGCCCGGGTCGGCGCCTGAAGGAGCGGGGAAGAACTCCACCCGCAGCACATCATCCCAGTCCACGGTGCGCCCGTCCTCGCCACCCAGTACCAGGTCGCCGCCCAGATCCCGCGAACCCTCCCGCAGTTCATGGGTGCTGCCGTCGGCCATGGTGGCGGTTACCACTTCCAGCTCCCGGTCGATGTCGAGCACCGCCAGGTCCACGTAGCGGCAGATGAACTGTCGTCCGCCCGGATCCTGCCGGTCGCCGCCTTCCAGGGTGTAGGCCAGACGGTCCAGCAGGCCATGGCTCGCGAAGTAGGCGGCGCGACGTTCCCTGGCCAGGGCGTCCATGTCAATCAGGTCGGTCCAGGGGCTTTCCCGCCGCCGCGCTTCGAAGAGGTGGTCCCAGCAGGCGTCGTCGTCCTCCTGGCGGATGAAGCCCGTTACCACCTCGCCACCGGCGAGGGTGACCGTGCCGTGGATCATATGGCCGGCCGTGGCGGCGGGCGTATCGGCGTGGGGGGCCGCCAGGAGCATCAATCCCCATAGCAGGCAGGCGACAGGCAGCATGGCTTCTCCCGGGCAGACGGTTGGCGTGGAGTTCGGTTGACAGACGCAGGATACCCCGGACGGGTTGCCTTAATCCAGGGCGTGCCCCAGATGGTGCATCTGCAGCACCGCGGCGGCGGCGCGGGCATCCTCCACCGCGCGATGGGCGGTGAAGCGGTCACCGATCCCCATCTTGTCCAGGATGGAGCCCAGGGTCAGGCCGCTGGTGCGGTGGTCGTTGGCAGCCAGCCAGACCGTGGCCACGGCCCGGATATCGAAGGCGCCACCGGCGATGGAGCCGCGAAAGTCCAACCCGTACCGCGCGCATTCCTTGCGCAGCAGGGGGATGTCATAGTAGGCGCCGAAGGCCGCGATGATGGCCTTGTTGCGCGGGCCGTACCACTCGAGGAAGCGCCCACCCACCTGGTCGAAGGTGTCCTTGTCCCGCACCATGTCGGGTGTGATGCCGGTGATGCCGGTGATGAAGGGCACGATGGGATAGTCTTCCGGTCGCACCAGTTCGCTGAAACTGCCGACCTCGGCCAGGCTGCGCCGGTCCAGGCGCACGGCCCCGATCTCGATGATGCTGCTGCGCTCGATGCTGTTGTCACCCTCGTCCTCGGGGGGGCAGCTGGCTTCGAGGTCGATGATGACGATGTCGGTGGTGTAGCGCATATGGACCCTCCTCAGCCACCTGCCGGAACCACGTATCCCGCACGCCCCAGTTCCTCCAGCGACGTAATCGGCCGCGGCGGATCCAGGTACTTCGCCAGGAACCCGTACACCTTCACCCGCACCTCCCGCGCGCCCCGCGAGTCCAGGCGGTCGAAACTGTGGCCCCCGGGAAAGTCCTCGTAGATCTCAAATTCGAAATCCTTGTCCGCGGCCTGCAGCGCCTTGATCAGGCTTTCCACTTCCAGGGAGTTCACATCCTCGTCGTTGGTGCTGGTGTGGATCAGCAGTGGCGTCTCGAGCTTGTGGGCGTTCCAGGTCGGCGACCGGCGCCGGTACTCGGCGATATTCTCTTCAACCGTGTCGCCGATGTGGTAGTCGGCGGAGTACAGGTCGCGGTAGCCCTGGTCCAGGTAACCCAGGCGGGCGATGAGATCACTCACCGGCACGCCGGCATACGCACACCGGTAGTCGTCGGGGTGGGCGAAGATGTTCATCAGGGAGATCAGTCCGCCGTGGCTCCAGCCGATCATGCCCACCCGGTCCCCGTCCACGAAGCCGTAGTTGTCCAGCACGTACTGCCGGGCCATGTGGTTGTCCTCGGACTCCAGCCCGCCGTAGTCGATGTTCTCGTACACAGTGCGTCCGTAGCCCGTGCTGCCCCGGTACTCGGGGGCCACGATCACATAGCCCTGGGCCAGCAGCTCGCGCACGATGTGGGTGTAGTAGGTGGTGAAATCGCCGTGGACGCCGCCGTGGGGGAAGACCAGCAGCGGTGCCTTGCCGGACGTATCGAGGTCTTTCGGGAAGAACGTGTAGCACCAGAACTTCAGCGGGTTGCCGGCGCCGATGGCGGTGTCGCTTTCCTCCTTCCAGCGAGGCGGGCCGTAGATGCGGACCTTGTCGATGACCGCCACGTCGCCCAGGCGATCGAACCAGAGGCCGTCGTCCACCTTCTTTTCCAGGATGTCCAGGCGGTGGTTGAAGGAGTCCAGCCGGCCGAGGATGCGGTCAAGGCTTGCCGCGACGCCTTCGAGGGTGGCGGATGTGGTGTCTTCGCCGGCGCCGGCGGCCAGGGCCGACAGCATGACGACCAGGATGATGGTGCTTGCAGTTCTCATTTCGACTCCTGGTATCCGGCCGCGTGGCCGTCCCTGCGGGATCCGGGCGTGGGCGGATCATAACGGGACGGGGCGGCGGATGCCAGTGTCGAGGCAGGGAGCCGGGATCGCCGAATTCCTACTGCCCCGTAATGACCGCTCCGAGCGGGGCTTCCATCACCATCGTCTTCGTATAGACGCCCGGTTCGACGAAGGTCTCGGGGTAGAGCATGATCAGGTGCCCGCCCGACGGAATCAGCGCCATGGCGACCGGCAGGCTGTCATAGGGTGTCACGAAGCCTCCCGTGTTGATCGGCGCCGATGTTGCCGCGTGCAGAAAGCGCCAATCGGATTGCGGGTAGAGAAAGCTCATGACTTTCTGGTCCCAGTAGCTCAGATGGCTGCGCTGGCCGATCCTGGTTTGCCACTCGCTGGTCCACGGCTCGCGAACCACGATGGTGTTCGAATCGGGGTTGGTGGTGAAGGCCTTCGCTCCATAGTGCATGACCGAATCGAAATCATAGACACCGTCGGGCCCTGTCGGATAGGCCCTGGCGGTGGGCGAGATGTTGAAATTGCCGTCGCAGGGACCACTGCAGGCGGTCTGACTCACATTGCCGAGTCTGATGTCGACATACGTATCACGGTCGGGTCGCGACTGCTCGTGCTTGACGGCCAGGGTGTGGGCCGCCTCATGCTGGATTATCGGCTGGGACCACCAGTTTCGCATCTCGAGTACCTGTTGTCCGCCTTCGTGACCGACAGCGGATCGGTTGAAGTTGGAATTCTGGACGCGGACATAGTCGGATTCTGTCGTGCGCAGCCGGAAATCGACGTTGGCCACGGCCTCCCAGCCGACCATCGCATTCTGGAAGCGGGTCTGGTTGAGGGGAGTGACCGTCCTGGTCGAATAGATCTGGATGGGCAAACCGGTGTTGTTCTCGGTGTTGATCGGATCACCGGTGGTCAGGGTCAGTTGGCCGGCCATGACACCGGTGACCACATATCCCGGATTACTGGCGCTGTTGTTGTTGTTGGAAATCGAACCGTTGACGCGGATCTCATCTCCCACCTGGATCCCCACCGTCGAAAGGTCGGTAAAGAGGGACGTAATGGCGGGCGGACTACCGGCCACGAAGGCGATACCGACCGCGGACACCAAATTGACGGACGCGGTCGAGTTGGTCTCGAATTCGTAGGGCACGATCCCGCCGGGCCACAGGTTGGCCTCGAATGTTCCCTGTTGCTCCAAGGACGACTGTTGCCGCTCGGTCAGGAGCATGTCCCCTTCGTGGATGTACCGACCGGGGGGCACGTCGGGTACGTTCAGTTGTTCGGTTTGGTCTTCACTCTGCGCCATGCCTGTCGTCGCGAC
>QNDV01000142.1 GCA_003646045.1 bacterium | reverse complement strand
GCCAGCATCAGCGACACGAAGTTCAGCTTCTCCCATCCCGTTTTGACCTTGAACTTCACGCCCGGCTTCATCTGGTCCGTGCCCGAGACCGTCTTGGGATAGTGGATGGTGGTCATGACCCCGGCCTCGTCGACTACCTTGGCCTTGTGCCACTGCTCGATCCGCGTGTCGGGATGAGTCAGGCGGGCCAGGAACCCCACGGGTCCCAGGCTGCCGGTGCCCGCGGCCGCGTCCTCGTCCGACATGCCGCCGATGGCCTTGATGCGGCCCACCGGATACAGCAGCCCGTCAGGCTTGCCGTTGACCAGGCTGGCGTTCTGCCATTGGCATTCCCAGAGTTTGTTGTCGTCGGTGATCCACCAGGAAGCTTCCCCGTCCAGCGTGTACTTGGCGAACTCGCCGGTGGTGTGGGTCAACTTGTAGCCGTCAGTCACCAGGCCGTCGTGGGTGGCCTCGGTGGGTGTGAAGTGCAGTTGTTCGCCGTTGTCACCGATCAGGCTGGGCGCTTCCGTGCTGATGCCACGGACCAGGACGCTGATGACCAGAATGGTGGAGAAGATGAGCAGCAGGCCGCCCTTGAGGAACTGCACGTAGGTGGTGGAAGTCATACCCGCGGTGGCCACGATGGTGATGACGATGACACCCACGATGATGACGCCTACCCAGTGGGGCAGACCCAGCAGCGGTTCCACCAGGGAACCGGCACCGTTCATCTGGGGGATGAGGTAGCAGATGGAGACCACCAGGGTGGAGATGGCCGCGGCCAGTTTGATGCCCTTGCTGTCGAACTTGGCATCCAGGGCGTCGGTGAAGGTGAACTTGCCCATGCGTTTCATGGGTTCGGCCACCACGAACAGGGCCACGACCCAGCCTGCCAGATAGCCGATGGAGTAGAGGAACCCGTCATAGCCCAGGGTGGCGATCATGCCGCAGATGCCCAGGAACGAGGCGGCCGACAGGTAGTCGCCCGCGAAACTGATGCCGTTGACAGCCCAGTGGATCTGGCCGCCGGCGGCGAAATAGCCCGCGGCGGTCTTGGCGCGGCGGGCGAAGTAGTAGCTCAGCCACAGGACCATGACCACGAACACGGAGAAGATGATGATCGATAGCGGGGTGCCGTGGAGATTCATGACTGCACCTCCGAGCCGCCGGCGTCATCAGCCAGTTCCTTCTCCTTGGCGGTACAGAGGGCGTTGTAGATCAGGGCCATGATCAGCGCCAGGATGATCAGGCTCATGCCGTAGACCACAGCCAGATTCAGTCCGGCCACCACGATGGTCTGCATGGCGCGTCCCTCGGTCAGGACGTTCGTGAAGACGAAGCCGGCATACAGAAGGCAATAGAGGAGGAACATCCACACGCCGAGACGGCTCTTGTACCGGCTGGCGGGGTCTGGTGCGGATTCCTGGGCGGGACCTTGATGCATGGAGTGACCTCCCGTGGAGCAGTCGCTGGACTCGGGTTGTCTGGAAGGCGTGGCTAATCCGACGGCGGGTCGTCACGCCAGCAGGCACAGCGACGCTAATATGTTAAAATTATATCAGCGAGTCAAGGAGTTGCTGGGACGCCGCTTGAAGGTGGCTTAAGGGTGAAATAAGTTCCATATTGTTAATGCGTGACCGAGCTTGAAACTGCTTTCGCGGCGGTCTAAGGTTGTTCCGGAACGGTCTACTGCTTCCGTTTGCCGAGGTACTCATGAAACGACTCGCCTGGCGCACGGTCCTGCCTGCCATGTTGGCCATCGCCCTCTTCTCGGGTGTGGTGTTCATGTATCTGCTGCCTTCGCTGGACCGCGTGGTCAGGGACCAGAAGCGGCTCATGATCCGCGAACTGACCGAGTCGGCCTGGAATGTCCTGGCACGTTTCGAGGCAGAGGAGCAGGCTGGACGACTTACCCGCGAGGAAGCCCAGGCCGCGGCCATCGGCCAGACCCGCAATCTCCACTACGGTCAACAGAGCAAAGACTACTTCTGGATCATCGACATGCACCCGCACATGGTGGTGCATCCGTACCGACCCGACCTCGAGGGGACCGATCTGTCCCGGTTCGCCGATCCCGCCGGCAAACATCTCTTTGTGGAGATGGTGCAGGTGGTGCGCGCCGAAGGATCGGGGTACGTGGACTACCAGTGGCAATGGCAGGACGACGACCAGCGCATCGTACCCAAGCTGTCCTACGTCAAGGGCTTCGCACCCTGGGGCTGGATCATCGGCACCGGCGTCTACACCCAGGACGTGGACGCCGAGATCACCTCCATCACAAGCAACTTGCAGACGGCGTCACTGCTCATCCTGGCGGCGGTGTCGCTGCTGATGTTCGTGCTGCTGCGGACCAGTTTCCAGGCCGAGCGCGGACGGCTGCGGGTGGCCGCGGCCCTGCGGGGGTCGGAAGAGAAGTACCGCTCGCTGGTGGAGTCCGCCGGCGAATCCATCCTCATGGCCATCGAGGGGCAGGGGTTGTACGCCAACGCCAGTCTGCTACACCTGCTGGGTTACGAACGGAACGAATTCTCCGGGCTCGAGGTGGGAGCCATCATTCGCCCCACCGAAGCGGAGATCGCCAACGATCGCCGCCACTGGCAGGCTATCGCCGACGCAGTGGAGGCGCCCACCCGCTACGAAACCGAACTGATGCATCGGGACGGCCACACCCTGCGGGTCATGCTCACCCTGTCGCGCATCGTGGTCCAGGGACACACGGGCTTCATGGCGGTGGCGGCTCGGCTGTCCCGGCCCCGGGAACTGGATATTGTTTTTGCCGCCGATCAGGAGGACGTCGAAGCCGCCAGTCGTCGCACCCGTGATCTGGCCACCCTCATGATGAACCACGGCGCAGACGCGGTGCAGGTCAGTCGCATGCTGTCGGCCGGAGCGGACGGGGTGGTGCGCAAGGCGGTGGAGTTCATCGTGGCCGAACTGGGGCCGCCGCCGGTGCCCTTCGATTTCATGCTCCTGGGCAGCCTGGGTCGCAGCGAGGTCACCTTGTCGGCCGACCAGGACCACGCCATCATCCACGTCGACGTAGCGGCTGACGAGGAGGCCGCCGTGCAGGACTATTTCCTGCGCATGGGCTCGCGGCTGGTGGAGATCCTGGAGGTGGCGGGATATCCCCGGTGCCCCGGGGGGATCATGGCCGGTGAGCGGGCCTGTTGCCAGTCCCTCGGTGGCTGGTGCGCTACCTTCGACCGCTGGACTACGACCCTCGAGTCCGAGGACCTGCTACACGCCAGGATCTTCTTCGACTTCCGCAGCGCCCTGGACGAGGGGCAACTGGTGCCGGCGCTGCAGGACCATCTGCAACGGTCAGTGGCGGCCAAGCCCCGTTTCATTCCCCTACTGGCCCACAACGTGTTGCACCTCGAGCCCCCCCTCAATTCCTTCGGCGGTTTCGTGCTCCAGGATTTCGGCAACGCCCGGCGTGGGCTGGATATCAAGGGGGTGCTGGCCCAGGTGGTGGATGTGGCCCGATTGCGCTCCCTGCAACACGGGGTGAAGGCCGCCGGTACCCTCGAAAGACTGGAGGCCCTGGCCGATGGCGGACACCTGCGGGCGCAGACGGCGACGGACACCGCGGCCTCGTTCCGTACCCTGCTTGCCGAACGCCTGCGCCACCAGGCCCGTCGCCGGGCCAACAGGCTCGACATGGACAACATCATTGATCCCGACGATCTGGCTGCGGAACGCCGCCGGGACCTTAAGCAGGCCTTCAGCCAGGTCAAGGCCCTGCAGACAAGCCTGCAACACGAATTCGGGGCCAGCCCATGACCGGCGACATCGCGCTGATCATCAGTGATATCCATACGCGGTACAGGGTGATCAACGCCCAGATCCGGCATGCGGAGGAATTCTGCGGGCGGGCCGTCAGCCAGGTGGTCGTACTGGGGGACTTCGGTTTCTTTGGCGACGAACTCCACGACTATTTCCGGCGCGGCCACAACCGCTTCCTGCGCCCGGTCTTCTGCATCGAGGGCAACCACGAGGATCACGGCGCCCTGCCGGGCCTGGTTTCCGGCTACGCGGATGTGGTTACCCACCTGTCCCGCGGCGCAGTCCATGACCTGGGCCCCTGGTGCGGCGTATGCCTGGGCGGCGCGCGGTACATGGACGCTGCTACCACTCCCCGCGGCAGCGTGATAACCGAGGCTGATGTTGATGCGTGCCTGGTTCATGACCCCGACGAGGTGGACCTGGTGCTGTCCCACGATTGTCCCACGGGCATCGGCGTGCCCAACACGCCGGGCCTGGAGCACTACGGTCCGCCGGGAGTTCCGCAGATGTCGCTGCTGGCGGCGCGCTACGAACCACGCTGGTGGTTCTTCGGTCACCACCACAAGTGGTTTGATCTGACCCGCGACGGCACGCGCTACATCGGGCTGCCCCAGAGCTGGCACGGTTACGTGTTGCTGGACGGCGGTGGCGAGGTGGCGATGGTGGAGCACGAGGTGTCGGTGGCATCGGCGCCGTGGTGGCGGCGGTGGTTCGGATCGTCCGATCAGCGGTAGGGAGTTGGCGCAATATCGCTGTATGATGTCATCATTCGATCAGCGTGGGCCTCGTCCCAGGTAACACCGCTGATCGACGTCAACAGGTCTATTCGCACCGGGGGCAGGCCGAGTTGGATTACATGGTCGGCTTTCGTAAAATCCGACTCCCCGAGGTCCAGGTTGCCGAATCCGAACTCCGCCAGCGCGTAGCCGCCGACAATCACGTACTCAACTCTGCGTTCGTTGAACAACGCGAGCAGATCTCTGAAGTCTGACTGCAGTTCCATGCACCTGGTTCCGGAGAAAATCCACGGCGGCAAGACGCTCTGCCGCTGGACGCCCAAGCCAGTACTCGCGGTCCCGGCGCCGGGCGTCGGGATCTCCGAGAACGTGTCGGTTGACTACTTTAAGGATCATGCCCTGATCATAGCATGTGAGTCGAAGGGGAGCCAGTGGGACGTTCCGAATGCCGGATGTCTCGGCCTTGGATACTGTTTGCGGGTTGATCTGGTTCAGGCCCAGGTGGCACCGGGGGCCTTGTCACCCCACGCCGTCAATTCTCCACATGCTCGATGACCACCGCCACCGAACCGTCCATCTCCGCCTTCAGGTCCGGCCTCTGCACCGCTTCGGTCTCCACCTGTTCCCGCGGCAGGATCATGGCCGTGGCCAGGTAGGTCGCTACATGGTCGGCCCGCTGGTCGGCCAGAGCCTGGGTCTCGGCGGTGACGATGACCCGCAGGGGTGACCAGGGATGCTGGCGGATCTCGTCGCTGGCCCTGGTCAGCCAGTCCTCGCCGCCGGGGGTCAATTCGGTCTCGTTGCGGATGAAGAGCTGGCCGCCCGCAATCTCCAGTACCCGGTCGCCGTCCCGACGGAAATCCAGGGCCGGCACGCGGAAGCTGATGCCGGCGTGGTTGTAGGTGTTGGTGCCCTTGTCGGTCATGGTGAAGACGTAGCTGTAGGGGTAGCCCACCTGTAGCATCTCGCCGTTGTCGCCGATGCCGTCCCAGTCCAGGCGGTCGGGGGGATTGCCGCCGCCGGTGAAGGTGCGGAAGGGGCTGCCGCGGAAGTCGGTCACCGCCAGGGTCCAATCGCGTACCTTGTGGCCCTCAGGTTCGGCGGGGTAGAAGGTAGCCACCGGGGTGCTGGCCATGTCCGGGATCCACAGGTGGGGAGGTTGATCGCTGACCAACGTCTCGAGGTTGTTCAGGTGGGGCTGCAGACCGCTGACGGGGCTGACGCCCAGGACCTCGGCGTCCATGGCCGTGAAGAACGAGTCCACGGTGGCTGCGTCCAGTTCGAAAGTGAAAGTGCCCTTCTCGATCTCCTGACGGACCTCGTTCTCGGCCTCCACCAGCATCTCGGGCAGGGCGGCCCCGCTCTCGCCGTCCTGGGTCCAGTCTTCACCGTCGCCCTCGTCAGCGTCCTGGGCAAACGCGCCGGCGGCACAAACCGCCAGGGCGAGGACTATCAACAGCATCTGCAGGTTCTTGTCGGTCTTCATGTTCATTCCTCTACCGCAGGCGGAAGACGATGGTGATCACACCCCACTGCTCCACCGCGGACTGTTCCGCGGGCAGGGGTGCGAAGCGGAATTTTCTGATGGCCTGGAGGGCCATCTGGTTCAGGTCGCGGTGCACGGATGACTGCTCGAGATAGGTGTTGTCCTTCACCCGGCCGTCGG
>QNDV01000141.1 GCA_003646045.1 bacterium | reverse complement strand
AAGTTGTCGGAGACGAAGATGCCAACGCGGCCACCAAGGGCGGGGCCGGATTCGATTTCCTTGCGGGCGGAATCATAACGGTAACGCAGGCCGTCGCTCCGTTTGAGGCGTCCTTCCTCGAGAGGGGTGCCGTCGTAGGCCAGGATGTCGTTGGGCCACAGTTCATCGGGGCGCCCGTCTTCGGTGATGCGGGTCCTGTCCGCCAGGGGATCCAGATCCAGGAAGGTGGCGCCGTTGAAATGGCCAACGTATAAGGAAACCGAATATGCCTTGACCGTATAGTCGCTGTAATCACGGACTACCATGTTGCGCTGGACCGGTTCGGCATACTCTTCGGACACCAGGTCGGATTCCTGGGCACTGGTTCCGGTTGCCAGGGCCAACATCAGTACAAGAAACAGGAGCAGACTGTGCTTCATCGCATCACCTCGGCCAGGCGTCGCGCGGAAAAATACCCGGCGAACCTGACGGTTGGGAACTTGCGTGGGGCTGCAATGGCGACAAGGACGGCCGGTCCAGGCCGGTTCCGTGACCCGAATAACGTTAATGTTCCGCCGGTGAGGTGTCCAGAACTTTCCCTGCCGCACTGGCCGTATTGACAGGGGTTTCGCCGCAGATTACCATTGATCCTCGCCCCTCGAGCCGGTTTCCCGGCCCGGGTTGTCCGGACGGGATCGGATCAGCCCGGTTAACGACCTGGAGTCGTGCGAGAGTCGCCCGGATTGTGCCACCCATCGGGAAGACCCGGCAACTGCCGGGTGTCTTTGACTCGGTGGCCGGTGTACACATCAGACCTCGAGACCCCCCTTACGACGCGGGAGGACGACCGTTGAAGACCTACTCCATGGACAAGATCCGCAATGTGGCCCTGGTTGCTCCCCACGGTGTGGGCAAGACCAGTCTGGCCGATGCCATGCTTCACGTGACCGGCAAGGTCGGACGCCGTGGCAACGTCGATGATGGCAGCTCGGCTTTTGATAATCTTGAAGAGGAGATTGAAAAGAAGCAGACGATCAGTGCCAGTCTGGCCTGGACGGAACTGGACGGCACGAAGATCAACATCATCGATACACCGGGTGTGGATGATTTCCGCGGTGACGTGCACGCCGCACTGCGCGTGGTGGAAGGGGTCCTGTTCGTGGTCAAGGCCGACGGCGGCTTCGAGGTGGCATCGGAGAACCTGTGGAACTTCGTGCGTTCGACCCACCTTTCGACGTTCATCGTCATCAACCGCATGAACAAGGAACACGCCGACTTCGACATGACCCTGGCCGGTCTCAGTGACCGTGTGCCGGGTATTGCCCCCTGCCAGTTGCCCATCGGTACCGGCGAGGAGTTCAAGGGCGTGGTCGATCTGATCAATCTCAAGGCCTACGAATTCGATGGTGACAAGGCCGTCGAAGTGGATATTCCCGGTGACATGGCGGACCAGGTGGAATCAGCCCGTGAACAGCTCATTGACGCCGCCGCCAGCGCCGACGACGAACTGACCGAGAAGTACCTCGAGGAGATGACCCTCTCCGAGGAGGACATCATTGCCGGTCTGAAGACAGGTACGGCAGAGGGTACCGTATATCCGGTCTTCCTGACGGATGCCGACAGCGAGGTGGGTGTCCATTCCCTGTTGCGTTCGGTGGTCAACCTCATACCCAGTGCCTTGCGCCCCACACGCTCGGAGATGAAGGGTGTCATTCCAGGCACCGACGAGGAGGCTGTCTTCACTCCCGCGGCCGATGGTCCAGCGGTGGCTTTTGCCTTCAAGCGCCAGTACGAGGCCCAGGGTGGCGATATCACCTGGCTGCGGGTCTTCAGCGGCACGCTGAATTCCGGTGACACCCTCAAGTGCGGCGATGGCCGCGCCAGCGAGCGCATAGGCCAGATGAATGTGGTGGTGGGCAAGCAGAAAGAGAAGATCGACAGTGCGGGGCCCGGTGACATCGTGGTGGCGGCCAAGCTCAAGTCCACCCACACCGGCACGACCCTGGCGGCGGGAGTGGAATTCGCCTTTACGCCCATCGTCTATGCCGTTCCCACTGCCGGTGATGCCATCCGCCCGGTGACCAGTGGCGACGAGGACAAGATGGCGGCCGGCCTGGGCAAGATCCACGAAGAGGATCCCACCTTCGAGTTGCGCCACCAGAGCGAGTTGGGACAGTCAGTCCTGGTGACCCAGGGCGAGATCCACACCTCCTTCATTCTCGAAAAGCTCAAGAAACAGACCGGCGTGCAGGTGGAGCGGAGGCGGCCGCGCATCGCCTTCAAGGAGACGGTACGCGGGACCGCCGAGAAGCAGGGGCGTCACAAGAAGCAGACCGGTGGTCGTGGCCAGTTCGGCGACGTGCACCTGCGGGTCGAACCCATGCCCCGCGGCGAGGGTTTCGAATTCGCCAACGAGATCGTGGGCGGCGTGGTACCCAACAAATTCATACCCGCCGTGGAGAAGGGTTGTCGCGAGACCCTGGTCGAGGGCCTGATCGCCGGCTACGAGATGGTGGATGTCAGGTGCGCCCTCTTCTTCGGCTCCTACCACAACGTGGACTCCAGCGAGGCAGCCTTCAAGATGGCCGCCCGCAAGGCGCTCAAGGGAGCGGTGGAGGAGGAGACCGACAAGCTGCGCCCCGTGATCCTTGAACCGATCATGACCGTACGCATCGTCGTGCCCCAGGCCTACATGGGCGACGTGATGGGGGATATCTCCACGCGGCGCGGCGCCATCCAGGGCAGCGATGCGGATGGTCCCTACCAGGTGGTCACGGCCAACATACCGGAAGACGAACTGTACCAGTACGCCACCAGCCTGCGGTCCTTCACCCAGGGGACCGGCACCTTCACCATGGAATTCTCCCACTATGCGGAGGTACCTGGTGACGTCCAGGCGCGGTTGGTGGCCGAGCACCGGAAGCAGGCGACCGTCGAGGAATAGGAGAGGCCATGTCCGGACATTCCAAGTGGGCGAATATCAAGCACCGCAAGGGTGCCCAGGACGCCAAGCGGGCCAAGGTGTTCACGCGGTTGATTCGCGAGTTGACCATTGCCGCCCGCCAGGGCGGGGGTGATATCGAGGCGAATCCGCGCCTGCGGTCGGCGGTGCAGACCGCCCGCGGCAGCAACATGCCCAACGATACCATCGACAAGGCCATCAAGAGGGGCACCGGCGAGATCGAGGGCATGATCATCGAGGAAGTCACCTACGAGGGCTATGGCCCCGGTGGTGTGGCCGTGCTGGTGGAATGTGCCACCGACAACAAGAATCGCACCACGGCGGAGGTCCGGCACGCGTTCACCAAGTTCAACGGTAACCTGGGTTCCAACGGCTGTGTGTCCTACATCTTCGACCGGCGGGGGCTGGTAATACTGGACGGTGAACGTTGCGACCTGGAAACCGCCATGGATGCGGCCATCGAAGCCGGCGCCGATGACGTGGAAGAGGAAGGCGACATCATCACCGTCACCACGCAGATGGGCGACCTGCACGCCGTGGCCGAGGCCCTGCGCGAGGGCGGCCTGCCGGTAACCTCGGCGGAACTGGCTCAGATTCCCAATACGCTGGTCAAGGTCGAGGGTGGCGATGCATCCACGCTGATGAAGCTGGTCACCGCCATGGACGACCTCGACGATGTGAGCGGTGTCTCGGCCAACTTCGACATCGACGACGATTTGCTGGCGGAGATCGAGGAGAAATTGTAGTTCGGAGGTCGAACGCGTGATCGTTCTGGGGGTCGATCCCGGATCCTTGGCGACCGGATACGGTGTGGTCAGCACCGGGCCGGTCGTTCGCATGTTGGCCGGTGGTGTCATCCGGACCCGCTCGCAGGCGCCACTCGCCGAGCGGTTGCTCACCATATACACGAGCCTGACTGAAGTCATTGCAGCGAACGATCCGGATGTCATGGCGGTCGAGGCCCTTTTCAACGCCAGGAATCCCCGCAGTTCACTTATCCTGGGCCACGCCCGGGGCGCTATCCTGTTGGCCGGGGCGCAGGCCGGGCTGGCTGTCAGCGAGTATGCGCCGCGGGAGGTGAAGCAGGCCGTGACCGGCAACGGCGCCGCAGCCAAGGAACAGGTACGCTTCATGGTCATGCGTCTGCTGCGCCTGCAACAGGAACCTCCCCTGGACCAGAGCGACGCTCTGGCCGTGGCCCTGGCCCATTCCGGTCGCGCGGGACGTGCCTACGCCTGACCGTTGATCCCGCTGGCGGTCGACACACTGATGATGGATAATGCCGTGAACCCGTGAACCCCGGACGTCAGGTCAATGATGATAGCGTTTCTCGACGGAATTCTCGTCAGCGGCGGCACCGCCATCGTGGTGCAGGTCGGTGGTGGCATGGGGCTGGACGTACAGGTCTCCGCACTCTGTGCGGAGCGGTTGCCTGTTCCCGGTGAAACGGTACGTTTGTGGACCCATCTGGCGGTGAGAGAAGACGCGTGGTCGTTGTACGGTTTTGTCGACGTCACCGAACGGGAGATGTTCCGGCTGCTGATCTCGGTGTCGGGCATCGGCCCGAAGGTGGCTCTGGGCATGTTGTCGCGGGCCCACCCCGAGGATATCGCAGGCCATCTGCGCCTGGGTGACGAAAAGGCCCTGGCCGGCCTGCCCGGCATCGGCAAGAAGAGTGCGGCCCGTCTGGTGGTGGAACTGGGGCAGCGGGTGCCGGAACTGGTTGCCGGTACCGGCGGAACTACCACATCCGCCGGGCCGTTGCCCGAGGCTGTCGCCGTCCTGGGGGCCATGGGACTGCCGGCGATCAGGGCCGAGGCGGCTCTAATGCGGGTACGCGAGAAGGATCCCGCCGTGAGCGAGAACATGGAACACTGGGTGCGCGCGGCACTGCGCGTTATCTGAGAGGACGGGCGTGGAAGAACAGCGGTTGACCGACCCCAAGGAGCAGGCTCTCGACCGGGAACCGGACGTCGGCCTGCGTCCGCGCACCCTTGACGATTTTGTCGGCCAGGAGGACGTAAAGCGCAACCTGCGCGTCTTCATCGAGGCGGCCCGCCAGCGCGGCGAGGTGCTGGACCATGTCCTGCTGCACGGTCCACCGGGACTGGGCAAGACCACTCTCAGCCAGATCGTGGCCGCGGAAATGGACCTGGAAATCCGCCTGACCAGCGGACCGGCCTTCACCAATGCCGCCGAGTTGATCGCCCTTTTAAGCGAGCAGACGGATCGGCGGGCGATCTTCATAGACGAGATTCACCGCCTGGGCCGCGTCATCGAGGAGCACCTCTATCCCGCCATGGAGGACTGGCGCGTCGAGCTGATCATCGACAAGGGTCCCAATGCGCGACACTTCAACCTGCAACTCGATCCCTTCACCCTGATCGGGGCCACCACGCGGGCCGGCCTGATCACACCGGCCATGCGCAGCCGCTTCGGCATCGTCTGCCACCTGGATTTCTATCCTCCGGACGAGTTGTCCGTCATCGTCACGCGCTCGGCGGGGATCCTGGGCATCGGTATCGATGAGCAGGGTGCGCTGGAGATCGCACGTCGCAGCAGAGGTACGCCGCGGGCGGCTAACCGGCTGCTGCGACGGGTACGCGATTTTGCCCAGGTGGCGGGTAATGACCATATCGACGGTCCCGTGGCCGACTCGGGTTTGACGCAGCTGGGTGTGGATGCCCTGGGTCTGGAGACCCTGGACCGACGCTATCTCTCCCTGGTCTGCGAGCACTTCGGTGGTGGCCCGGTGGGGATCCAGAACCTGGCCGTCAGCCTGGGGGAGGAAATCGACACCCTGGAGGACATGGTGGAACCTTTCCTTATCCAGTCGGGCCTGCTGATGCGAACACCACGGGGCCGGGAAGCGACAACCCACGCCTGGACCCATCTGGGCCTGACACCGCCCGCCGGCGGTGGCCAGGGCGAACTCCTCTGAGCCGCCCATGGACCCAAGGCAACCAGCGGTGACCAACAACCCCTACGAATTCGACCTTCCTGCCGCACTTATTGCCCAGGAGCCGGTGGCCAGGCGCGGGGACAGCCGGTTGCTGCTGGCGGAACCTGGCCATGGTCCGGTGGGCGAGCGGGTATTCGACGAGTTGGGCGAGGTCCTGGCGGCGGGTGACCTGCTGGTCCTGAACGAGAGCACGGTCCTGCCCGCCAGGCTGGCCACACGGCGGGTCGATACCGGTGGCCGGGTGGAGATCCTCCTGATCGCTCCCCGGGGCGATGACGGCGCATGGTCGGCCATGGCTCGTCCGGCCAGGCGTT
>QNDV01000140.1 GCA_003646045.1 bacterium | reverse complement strand
GCCCAGGAATGCCAGCACCAGTCCGCTCGTCATGCCGGCGATGCTCAGGGTGTGCGGGATGATCATGTGTTCCCAGTCGATGATCGCGATGTCCAGCAACAGCAGCAGGAATACCGCGCCGGCCAGGCCATCGAGGTTGAAGCCGAAGCGCAGCAGCGCCACCAGGGCACAGCCCGCCCCGGCCAGCTCCACCAGTGGATAGCGTGGCGAGATTCCCGCGTCGCAGCGGCGGCACCGTCCCCGCAACATGAGCCAGCTCAGTACGGGCACGTTGTCGTACCAGGCAATGGTCGCCGCGCATGAGGGACAGGCCGAGCGCGGACGGACCACGCTCAGATTCCGGGGCAGGCGGTGGATGAGCACGTTGCTGAAACTGCCGAAGAGTGCACCCAGCACACCGCCTCCCGTGAGCATGAGCAGGGCGGGATAGCCCCAGACCACATCATTCATCAGAACGCCTCCGGTATCGGACCCACGAAATTCCTGCCGTAGATCTTGTCGATGCGTATGGCCCGTTCCAGTTTCCTGATCATCTTCGCCGCCAGGTCCTGCATCTGGGGACTCGACGATGTTTCCAGCAGGTCGCTCCACAGGGCCAGGGAGACACGGTCGTCCCCGGCTCGTTGGCGGGCAAAAGCCGCGAAACGTCCCTCGCGATCGGTGGCGTCACTGCACTCGGCCGCCATCTCGAACCAGCGTGCGGCGCGGGGATAGTCATGGTCCACGACGTAATGCATGAAACCGATCTGGAACCGCAAACCGGCATGGTCGGGGTTGTTCATCACGCCGCGGCGCAGAATATCCAGGGCCTGTGGGATCTGTCCGAAGTCGGACCAGTAGATGAAGGACGCCAGGCGGTAGGCCTCGGTGAAACGCGGGTCCAGGCGGTTTATGCTGCGCACGATCAGGCCCAGGTAGCGCAGGTCGTTGCCCCCCTGCTTGAAGGCTCCGTAGTACTGGATGAACCGGAACCACAGCCAGTCGGCCATGACTTCGCGGAAACCGAGGGAGGATTCGACCAGGAACTCGCCCGAGGGAAAATAGAGGCGCTCGTCGTGGCGCAGGGCCGAGGTCTCACGATCCAGACCCTGCAGACTGACTACCACCACCACCATGAGTACGACCAACGAAAGCAGGCGTCCCAGGCGCAGGATCATCGCAATTCCTTCCGCGCGAAAACCCCTCCGGCCAGGATGAGCAGGATCAGCGACCAGCCCACCCCGTAGACCGTGGCCCACATGAGATGTCCGGCGGTCACGGGGTCACCGTGGACCACCGCACCGCGCACATTGAAGACTTCGAGATTCGGCACCAGGTAGTAGACGGCGTCGGCCAGCCGCTCCTGCAGGGGACCTGACTGCAGGCGACCGAACTCGCGGAGCGCCTGACTAAGATGCCCCACGACAAATGCGCCCAGGGTGAACACCGCAGCGAGTACGGACGAAACGCACGTCGAGAAGAAGACGGCCACCGCATTGATCAGGGTCAGCTCCAGGAAAGCCAGGTACACGGCACTGAGGAACCGCGGCGAAAATTCCCCGGGAGCAAAGAGCAGCATGACCGCGAACAGGATAGCCATCACCGCCAGCATGGCCGTGAGGGTCATGTTCAGCCCCAGGAACTTGCCGAAGAGGTATTCGCGCCTGCCCACCGGCTTGGCCAGGATAGTGACGATGGTCCCTTTCTCCATTTCCTTGCGCACCATGCTGCTGCCCACGAAGACGACCACCAGCAGTCCGAAGACCACCATGGCGGCCAGGCCCACATCGGTCATGATCTTGGCCTGCGCCCCCACCGTCAGGGGCGACAGGACCGCGGTTGACGCCAGCATGACGAAACCGAAGACCGCCACCAGGTAGAAGATGCGGTCGCGCACGGTTTCCCGATACGTGTTGTGGGCCAGGGCCAGGATATGGCGCGGGTTCATGTTGTTCCTCCGTGTTCCTGGACCGCCATGAAAAGGTCCTCCAGTCCCGTGCGCTGGGTCTCCACCGAGCGTACGGACATGCTCGAACCGTGACAGTTCTCCAGGATATCCCGCAGCTCGGCCGTGTCGGGGGCGGCAATGCGCAGGGCTCGCCCTGCCTGCTCGGGGCAGGCTTCCTGGAGCCAGCCGGGCCATTGGTCCGTACCGCCGGCGGGCGATTCGGTATGGACGATGTACGATGACCTGGCCGTGATCTCATCCCGGCTGCAGGTACGGGCGACACGGCCCTGGTTGATGATGGCCACGGTGTCGGCCAGCATCTCTATGTCCGGCACGATGTGGCTGGACAACAGGATGGTGCAGCCCTCCGCACGCAGGGCTCGCAGCAGTTCACGCACATCGCGGCGCCCCATGGGATCGAGACCACTCATGGGCTCGTCCATGATCAGCAGCTTCGGATCTCCCAGCAGGGCCTGGGCTATGCCCAGACGCTGTAGCATCCCCTTGGAGAGTTTGCGCAGACGACGATTCGATGCTTCGGCCATGCCCACCCGGGCGAGCACCGTAGCGATCTCGGTGTCCAGCCCGGCCCGCGGACGGTCCAGCAGATCACCGTAGAAGCGCAGCAGTTCCCATCCCGTCAGGTGCTCGAAGAAATAGGGGCGCTCAGGCAGGTAGCCCACGTCGCGTCGAGCGGAGGGATCGGCGTGGTCTTTTCCCAGCAGGGTCACCCGGCCGGCATCCGGTCGGCAGAGATTCAGCAGACAATTGATGGTGGTGGTCTTCCCCGCGCCGTTGTGCCCCAGCAGAGCGAAGATCTCTCCGCGCTTGACGGTAAACGAAATCCCCTCGATGCCGCGCAGACGGCGCCGCAGCAAACCGGAGCGGAAACCTTTCGTCAGGTCCACCACGCTCATGGCCTCCGCGACCGGCGGATCGGCGGGCTGCGTGTGTCCTGGCACCACCGACACGGCTGCGTGTTGGTCGGGCGCTGTTCGGATATTGACCGGATTGTGCATGTTCTGCGGTCACCTCCCATGGCACTGTTTTTATAAGTGCCTGGACGACAAGGGTTTTCCTTCACTGTCGGGGAGTAATGCAACCGGGATGCCAGATGGCGGGTCAGTCGGTGTGACTGGCAGACAGATTGAACCGCGCCTGTCCCGACAGCACGATGACCGGAGGCCCCAAGGCGGCACGGCGACCCCAGCCCTCGATCACATAGTCTCGACCATGGGTCGGCGAGCGGTAGGTGACATCGCCCGGTTCGTCACGAAAGCGCAGAGGCTCGCCGTCCACGGGATTGACCGGGGGGCGATCCCCGGGCAGCCATGGCAGCAGATCGTGGGGATCGTCGGGATAGCTGCCCTGATGGGCAGCGGCGTAGCTTTCGGCGGCAAGCTGCAGGGTAGCGGCGTTCGTCCTTACAGCCGTCTCGAAACTGGCCTTTTGGACCTGCCGCAGTCCCGGACCGGCAAAGACGAAAAGCGAGGCGGCAACGAGACAGACAGCGCCGGACCAGAGCACGAGGTCAGCCCGTGACGGCCTCGGCGGTGGTGCCGGTTTCGGCAGGCTCAGCTTGATGTGCAGCTTGATTCCCATGTACTTCCTGCCCTGTGGCGTGTCCTGCAATGAGGACGGGGCCGGAATACGGCCCCGTCCATCGCTTGAGTCTCCGGCGAGCTCTTACTGGCCGCTGCTCAGCGTGATGATGATACCATCGTTGTTGGGACCCTGCGTGTTGTCCTTGCCGTAACCGGTAATCGTGTAACCCACGTTCACACCGTTGGCCACGATCGCCACGATACCGACCTCGCCGGCAGCTGCGGCGGCGGCGGCATACTGGGGCTCGCTGTAGGTGCCGTCGAAGGCGTTCTGCAGCTGGTTGCCACCATTGGGATCCTGGGGCAGCAGAGCCGCGACGTCAGCCTGGGCATCCGAGTAGATACCGTCGTTGCGCACGGCGAAATCCTCGGCCGCGAGCTGCACGGTGTGAGCCGCACCCTTGACCTTGGCTTCCTTGGCACGATCCTGCATGGAGATGAAGTTGGGAATGGCGATAGCAGCCAGAATACCGATGATCACGACCACGATCATCAGCTCGATCAGCGTGAAACCCTTACGATTGAACATGTCGGTCTCCTTGGTTCGGCCCGATGGCCGTTCGTTTGGCGAATCCCGGCCGATCCGGGGTTCCCGTTCTGCCAGACGGCAGGTCCTTCTCTGCAATGCCCGTGCCATTTGCCTGCTCTTATTCGCCCGGCTCTAAGTTACCTTATCCCCATGGTTTCCCATGTTGTCCCGGGCGACTTGTTCGTCGTCAAAAACCTGTGTTTTCGTGCAGGCTGCCCGACTGGGACAATTTTGCCGTGCGAAAAGACGTTTTCTACTTCAGATCCCCACCGGCTCTGCCGGTTGTTCGGTAGCCTGCGGCGACGGCTCCTCGGTTTCCCGCAGCACGTCGTCCACCGCATCGAGCAGCTCGGCGCCGGGCACCTCTCCCGGATCGCATTCGTCCTCATCCTGTATGCCGTACTTCTTGAGCTTGCGGTACAGGGTGGAGGCATTGATGCCCAGGATCTCTGACGTCTGCTTGCGCGCCCCGCCGGTGCTTTCGAGCACGGACAGGATGTGGGCCTGTTCCAGGTCGTCCAGAGTGACCCGGCCACCCACCGCCAGGTTGCTGCGGGGGCTGTCACCGGTGGCCGGATCCCAGATCTCGGCCGGCAGATCCCCCACGGTAATGCGCTCGGAGTCGCGGATGATGCTGGCCCGCTCGATGACGTTCTCCAGCTCGCGCACGTTCCCGGGCCAGTTATAGTGCTGCAATGCCCGCAGTACCTCTTCGTCCAGGATCGAACCCAGATTGCCCTTGTATTCCCCGGCGCAGCAGCGCTTCAGGAAATGGTCCACCAGCAGGGGGATATCCTCCACCCGCTCGCGTAGTGACGGCAGCTCCAGCGGAATCACGTTCAGGCGGTAGAACAGGTCCGTGCGGAATCTGCCCTCGGCAACCTCGGCCTCGAGGTCACGGTTGGTGGCGGCGACAACCCTCAGGTCCACTTTCACCGGACTGCTGCTGCCCACGGGGTAGATCTCCCGTTCCTGCAGCATCCTGAGCAGCTTGACCTGGATGGGGTGGGGCGTCTCGCCGATCTCGTCCAGGAAGATGGTGCCACCGTCGGCCTGCTGGCAGAAACCGTCATGGTCCCGGTCCGCACCCGTAAACGAGCCCTTTCGATGACCGAAGAGCTGGCTCTCCAGCAGGGTCTCGGGTATGGCGCCGCAATTGATGGCCACGAACGGTTTATCGGCACGGTTGCTCTGACTGTGGATGGACTGGGCCACCAGTTCCTTGCCCGTGCCGCTTTCGCCGTTGATCAGGACCGTGGCGCCGGTACCGGCGATCTTGTCCACCATCTTGAACACCGAGCGCATGCGCCCGCTCTGGCCGATGATGCGACCCGTTTGCTTCTTGTTGCGCGTAAGCTCCTGCTTGAGCTGGCGGTTCTCGCTGCGGGCCTTGCTCAGGTCCAGGGCGTTGCGCACCACCATCTTGATTTCGTCGTTCTTGCAGTGCTTCTGCAGATAGCTGAAGGCGCCCAGGTTCACCGCATCGATGGCGGACTGCTCACTGGCATAGGCCGTCATGATGATCACGGGCAGGTTGGGCATGAGGGCCTTGATGCCCTTGAGTAACTGGATCCCATCCATCTTGGGCATCTGGATATCGGTCATCACCACGTCGATGGGTTCGTTTTCGACGATCTGCAGGGCGCGGGCTCCGCCGTTCGCCGTCACCATCTCGTAACCCTCCTTCTGCAGGAGAATCGAGAGGTATTGGCACATCGACTCTTCGTCGTCGACTACCAGGATCCTGCCGTGGGCCATGTAGCGCTCCTCGGGTTCCGTTTGGTGCGGATTGCGTTGTGCAACACACTTATCGACAAAGGTGAGATGTGCTTTAGTGCTATAAGGAGGGTATTTTTGTGATATACGCCGATTGGGCAGTCACAACGGACAAAGGGATCGCAATATGCCCGCTCACGGTACATATACCGTTTCAGGAGCAGGTACTTGCCGTTTGTCCGCGCCGAAGGGATTCAGATCCGACTGGGGCCAGCGTACCCTGAAGATCGCTCCACCGCCGGGGTTGGCCTCGACACGCGCCGTTCCCCCGTGGGCGGCGGCGATGCGGGCCACAATGGATAGACCCAGGCCGGTGCCGCCCTCCTTGGTGGTCTTGAAGGGCCGGAACAGATCCTCGCTGATTTCCTTCGATATCCCGGGACCGTCGTCCCT
>QNDV01000139.1 GCA_003646045.1 bacterium | reverse complement strand
GTCGTTGACCAGACGCTTGATGACCTCCGCCCCGGCTATGTCCGCCCGCTGGAACTCGGCGGTGTGACGCAGGCCTTCCCCGGGCTCCCAGTCCACCGGCAGACCGGCCGTGGCCCGGGCCAGACGCTCACTGGTGGCGCTCTCGCGCAACTCCACCGTCAAGCGCACGCGGTGACCCGTGCGTTGGCGCAGTTCGTCCAGTTCACCGTCGAAGTGCACGCGGCCCTTGTCGATGATGATCACCCGGCGGCAGAGCTGTTCGATATCCCCCAGGTCGTGAGTGGTCAGGATCACCGTCACGCCTTCGCGCTCACGGATTTCCCGCAGGAACCGGCGCACGTTCTCCTTGGCAACCACGTCCAGGCCGATGGTGGGCTCGTCCAGGAACAGTACCCGGGGCCGGTGCAGCAGGGCCGCGGCCAGGTCACAGCGCATGCGTTGGCCCAGACTGAGCTTGCGCACGGGCTGATGCAGGAATTCCTTCACCCCCAGCAACTCGTCGAAGATGTTCAGCTGTCGCTCGTAGGTGGCGTCATCCACCTCGTAGATCTTCTTGAGCAGGCCGAAGGACTCGACTACCGCCAGATCCCACCAGAGCTGGGTCCGCTGACCGAAAACCGCGCCGATATGCCGGGTGTACTGTTGCCGCTGCCGCCAGGGAACCATGCCACCCACGGTGACCTCGCCGCCGGTGGGAGTCAGGATCCCCGTGAGCATCTTGATGGTGGTGGACTTGCCGGCGCCGTTGGCACCGATGTAGCCCACCATCTCCCCCGGGGCGATGTCGAAGTTCACGTCCGCCACCGCGCGCAGGGTGCGCCAGCGGGGACGCAGCAGGTCCACCATGCCGCCCAACACGCCTTCGCGCTTGTCCATGAGGCGGTAGTCCCGGGTCAGGCCCCGCACGCGGATCAGGGGCTCGCTCACGACGGGTCGTCCTCGCCACCGGCCTCGTCCTGCAAGCCGGCCACCAGGTCACGTACTTCGCGGTCGGTCTTTTCCAGCTTCTCGCGACACACCGTTATGAGCTCGACGGCGCGCTTGACTTCATCGCCCAGGCGGTCGATGTCCACTTCCTCGGACTCCAGGCCCGAGAGGATTTCCTCTACCTCGGTCATGGCCTCACCGAAAGAGAGTTTTTTGACCGGTACCTTCTTTTCCGCCACGCTTCTTCGCCTTTCGCCGGGGACCGCCCTCGCGGGCGTCAGGTTGTACTATGCTGCGGAGTTCACCCTCCGCCAATCTGGTCAAAATGGTATCGCCGGTGGCCACCTCGGCCGCCCGCCGCAGGGTCTTGCCCCCGGGCCCCAGGGTGATGGAATAGCCCCGCGCCAACAACCGCGCCGGATCCAGCAACTCGACCTGCTTGGCCACCGCGTCGAGGCGCTGCGACCGCTGCACGGTCAGACGTGGCGCCTCCCGGGCCAGGCGCCGCGCCTGATCATGGCCCCGGGCCCGGGCCGTGGCCAACCGGCGCGAAGTGGCAGTGCCCAGAACCGCTGCCCGACCCGCCAGCCGCCGGTTCGCCCGGGCCAGCCTCTGACCTGTGGCCTGCTGGAGACGGCCCCCGGTGCGTTGGGTACGCAGGCGCGCCGCCAGGAGGGCGTGCCGCACGGCCTGGGCCAGGTCCCGGCCCACATCCATACGATGCCCGGCCGCCGTCAACATGTCGTCGCTCGACTCGACCAGGCGCACGGCCGCCTCATCCACCCGCGCCGCCGCCGCACCTACCGTATCGACGAGGAACTCCGCGGCGGCCGTGGGCGTCTTGCAGCGCCGGTGCGCCACCAGGTCGGCGATGCTGGTATCGATCTCGTGGCCGATGGCCGTGACCACGGGCAACGGGCAGCGGGCAATGGCCACCGCCAGATCCTGCTGGTCGAACCAGCTCAGATCCGCCCGGGCGCCACCGCCACGGGTCAACACGATGACATCCACCCCCGCCTTCACCAGGCGGTCGATGGCGGTTGTTACTTCGGCCTGCAGGCGTTCGCCCTGCATCTTGGCGCCTTCGATTCGCACCCGGAATCCGAAGGGCGACTGTTCGAGAGAGGTCACAAAATCCTTCTCCGCGGCGCTGCCCGGTGCCGTGATCAACCCCACGTGCAGGGGCAACTCCGGCAGGGGAACCTGCCGGTTGAGCGCCAGCAGGCCCTCCTGCTCCAGGAAAGCCAGCACCTCGCGCCGCCGCGCCTCCAGTCGCCCCAGGGCGAAGGTCTTGTCGACCCCCACGATCTTCAGGCTGAGCTTGCCGAATTTGGCGTAGAAATCCACCTGGGTCTCGAAGCAGACCTCCAGCTTGTTGGCCAGTTGCAGATCCGGGTCGGTGCCGTCGAGGTACCGTCCCAGTCCGAAGGCCTGGCGGTCCCAGCCCATGATCCCCACGGGGATGGCGTATTCGGCGGCGCCGCTGGTACCGGTCTCGTGCAATTCGAAATAGACGTGGCTGCGGTGGGCGGCATCAGACGGCAGGCGTTGCACCTCGCCCTTGACCCACACCGTGCCGGGAAAGGACGCGGCGACGGCGGCCGAGATGCTCTCGTTCAGCTCGCGCACCGTGAGAATCCGCTTTCCCTGTTCCATATCAGATGCGCACCTCCTCCCAGCGTCCCCGCAGGAAGATTACCGTCAACACGGCAGCGTAGACGGTGAACCAGGTCAGCAGACCCCACCAGGCGCCCAGCAGGCCCCCGTCCAGCACGATCCCGAAAAGATAAGCCAAGGGCGGCAAAAGGCCGAACCCGGTGACCACGTCGGCGAGCATCACCTTTCTGGTCTCACCCGCGCCGCGCAAGGCACCCGACAGGGTCAGCCCCACGGCGTCGATGAGCTGCACCAGACCCATGACCCGCAGGACGGGAATACCCGCGGCGATAAGTTCGGGATTGTCGCTGAAAGCCCTCAGGAGAGTCCCGGGTATCAGTACGAAAGCCACACCGAAAGCCCCCATCAGCAGCATGGCCAGACCCACCCCGCCCCAGGCGGCCCGGCGCGCGCCGGCGGGATCACCGCGGCCCAGGCTCTGGCCCACCAGGGTTTGTACCGCCGCGGCCACACCGTAGCCAGGCATGAAGCTCAGGGCGGCGATGCGCATGACCACGTTGCCCGCGGCGAGGGCCAGCAGCGAAATGCGACCCAGGATCCAGTAGAAGATCAGGACCGCCACCACGATGCCCAGGGTCTGCACCGCCGGCGGCCAGGCGATGCGCAGGAAGGGAACGATCAATCGCGGCTGGAAATTCGATCGGCAGAAGATCCGGAAGCGTTTGCGGATCACCGGTCTGAGTGCCCAGAAGGTGACGGCCACCGCGGCAATCACCGCACTCACCGTGCTAGCCAGGGCCGCGCCCTGTACTCCCAGGGCAGGCATGCCTAATTTGCCGAAAATAAGCACCCAGTTCAAGGCCACGTTCAGGACATTCATGCCCATGCCGACCCACATGCCGACCCGGGTCCAGCCGATCCCGTCGAACATGGCCTTGACCAGGAAGAACAACAGCAGGGGTAACATGCCCGCGTAGCGCCAGCGGCAATAGGCGGCGCCCAGATCCAGCATCTCCCGGTCGGTCGCCGTCCAGGACATCAGCCGGTGGGGCCAGACCATGCCCACCACCATGAAGACGGCGCCCACCAGCCAGGCCGCGGTTACCCCCGTGGCCAGCACGGCGCCCACCTCGTCGTCGCGACCTTCGCCCACCCGGCGGGCGGTGTAGGTCTGCACCGCGACATCGACGGCCTTGAGACTCATGGCGGTGGCCGAGAACAGCAGGGTGGCCACCCCCACGGCGGCCAGGGCGCTGGTGCCCAGACGGCCCACCATGATCATGTCCACCAACCCCATGAGGGTCTGGGAGACCTGGGCCAGCACCACCGGCATGGCCATGCCGGCGATCACCGCCAGCAGGCGACGCCGTGTCAGGTTCCCCAGGCGCAATGCCACTGTTACCGTCTCAGCCGCCAAGGATCTCCACCGCCCGGGCCAGCAGGCGGGCCCCGAAGCCCGTCGCGCCCTTGGGACAGGTCGGCTTGGCGCTGTCCGTGTAGGCCGTACCCGCTATGTCCACGTGGGCCCAGGGTGTCTCGTCGTCCACGAAGGCGGCCAGGAAGGCGGCCGCGCTCAGGGCGCCACCCTCGCGGCCTCGACCGAGATTCTTGAGGTCGCTCCAGGTGCCCTTGACCTCGTCCTTGTGCTCGTCAACCAGGGGCAGATGCCAGACACGCTCGAAGGTCTCGCCACCCGCCTGCCTGATGGCGTCGATGACCAGGCCGCTGTTGCCCATCAGACCGGCGAAGTGGTGACCAAGAGCCACAACGCAGGCCCCGGTCAACGTGGCGGCGTCAATGATGAAATCCGGCTTGCCGCGCCCGGCGTACCACAGGGCGTCGGCCAGGACCAGCCGGCCTTCGGCGTCGGTGTTCAGTACCTCCACCGTCTTGCCGCTGGCCATGGTGATGACGTCGGCCGGTTTCACGGCCTTGCCATCGGGCATGTTCTCGGCCGCGGGGACGATGACGGTGAGATTCACGTCCAGTTTGCGTCTGGCCGCGATCAAAGCCGCACCCAACACCGCCGCGGCTCCCCCCATGTCCGACTTCATGAGGTCCATACCGGCGCCGGGCTTGAGACTGATGCCACCCGTATCGAAGGTGATACCCTTGCCGACCAGGGCGATCTTCGGCGCCTTGGCACCCGAGGGCGCCTTGTGCTCCAGGACTATCAGCCGGGGCGGGTTGGCGGAACCCTGACCCACGCCCAGCAGGCCGCCCATCTTGAATTTCTCCAGTTCGGCCGGCAGCAGGACCTTGCAGCGCAGGCCCTCGCGCCGGGCCATGGCACGCGCGCGGGTCGCCATGTTGGCGGGCGTCAGGATGTTCGGCGGAGCGTTCACCAATTCGCGGGCGAAAAAGCAGCCGGCAAGGTTGGCCTCGGCCTCGACAATGCCGGCACGCAGGCCGCGATGGCGCTTGGCGTCGGCCAGGAAGGTCAGGCGACCGGGGAGTTGGGGTTTCTTCTTCGCGGTCTTCAACTCGCCGATGGGCGACAGGGCCATACCGCTGCCCTCGGCCCAGCAGCGGGCAAAAGTGGTGTCGTCGAAGTTGATGGACTTCGCCGCCGGCACCGCCAGCAGGACGCGGGCGGATTTCATCTTGCGGGCCTCCTTGGCCGCCACGCCGGCGCAGTTGCGCAGGGTCTGCAGGCCCACCTCGTCTGCCGGGCCCATGCCCACGAGCAGGTACCAGCCGGCGCTGGTGCCCGGGCAGTGGACGGGAAACGTCTTTTCGGCAGTAGCAGTAAAGCCGGCGCTGTCTATGATCTTCTGCAGCCCCCCGTGACCGTCACCGGCCAACTTGCGCAGGGGACCCAGATCGGCTTTGTCCTTCTTCCTGAAAACGGGAAAAACGACGAGATCGCCGGCTGCCTGGCCGGGTCCGGTCTTGCTGACGCTGAAGCGCATGGCGAAGGTCCTCCATGGATAAGGCTGAACGGCTGCTGTACGGCCGGTGGGTAGACATGCGGGAGATACTAGCAGCGACGGTGGGGATTGCCAGTCTGGAATGCACCCGGTACACTTCGCCCACCTCCAACCGGAAGGCCCCCATGCGCCTCAAGCTCCATTGGCAGATCCTCATCGCCCTGGTCGTCGGAGTGGCTGCCGGCCTACTGCTGCCCGCCGGACTTGCGGTGTACGATTTCCTGGGTACCACCTTCCTGCGTGCCCTGAAAATGGTGATCGTGCCCCTGATCACCGGCTCCATCATCAGCGGCGTGGCCGGGGTGGGCGCCGCACGAGGTCTGGGCCGCCTGTTCAGCAAGACCTTCGGCTGGTACGTCGCCACCAGCCTGCTGGCCATCGTCATGGGAATGGTGCTGGTGAATATCATCCAGCCCGGTCTGCGCGACGGCGAACCGGTGGGTGAAACACTGGGCCTGACGGCCGCCCCGGCCGAGCTCCAGGAGCAGGTCGCAGGCAAGGGCGCCGGCGACCTCGTCAACATCATCCAGCGCATGATCCCGGAGAACCCGGTAGCCGCAGCAGCCGAGGGGCAGATGCTGCCGCTGATCTTCTTCTGCGTCATCCTGGGGCTGGCCGTCACTTCGCTGCCCGCACGACAACATGCCAGCCTGCTGGGTTTCTTCGAGGCCCTCTTCGGCGCCATGATGAAGATCACCCACTGGGTCATCGCCACGGCCCCCCTTGGGATATTCGGACTCATGGCCAAGATCGTGGTCAGTGCCGGCTTCGACGCCTTTGTACCGCTGCTGCGCTATGGCGGCACGGTGCT
>QNDV01000138.1 GCA_003646045.1 bacterium | reverse complement strand
TTTCCCGTGCAGGTTCGGCGGCCGTGGCGACTGCGACACGGCGCGGCAACGCCTGCTCCATCATGGCACCCCAGGCGCCATCTCGCACCAGGGCGCCCACATACGGGCGCAGGTCCCGGGCCAGATCCTCGCGCACCCGGTCCGCAATCTCATCCTCGCCCCGGGCTGCGTACAGATCCGCCAACTGCAGAGTGTAGGCCGGCTGGCCAGGATCCAGTTCCCGCGCCAGCTTGGTCAAATGCATGGGCAGCACCTGGCAGCCGGCAGCCTGCAACACGTCGGCGCCACCGTCCAGATCCGCTGCCAGATCGGCCGGCTCGACAGCCAGGACCATGGCCACGAGCGCGGCAGCCAACGCCAATGCCGACCAGTCACCCCGGCCGTGTTGCCAGCGCCCCGCCACCATAGCCGTGGCCCGGGCACCGATCATGGCCTGGGCCAGCCAGACCAGTGGTGCGGCCAGGACCACCAGTCCAGCCATGACGAAACCCTTCTCCAGACTGTCGGCGCTCACGCCCCAGCCGGCCAGTGCTGCGCGGTGGTGCCACAGCAGCTCTGCCTGCACCAGCAGGAGGGCACCCGCCGCGGCAGGCCATATGGTCCAGACGGTCCAGGCCGCACGCTGGGGCCAACGGGTCAGGACCCACGACGATCCGGGAGCAACCAGACCCAACAGGCCGGCCATCCAGGGGCTGCGAATCCAGGTGGGCCAGGGCTGACCCGCGAACCGTTGGGCAGTAACCAGCAGTTGCAGGGCCTTGGCCCAGATGGTGAAAGCCATCAGGAGGCATACCAGTGAACCGGCGAGCATGGGTCCCAGCAGGGAGGGTGAACCGTCACGTACGGCAATCGCCCACCAGGAAACGCCCAACACGGCGGTCAAGACGGTGGTACCGGCCAGCGCGGCCATCCAGGGGCCCCCACTGCGTCCCCGGGCCGTGAGCAGCAGGGCCGCCGGCCCCAACCCGTAGCCGGCTGCCAGCAGGATTGCGGAACGCACGGGAGACATGGGTTTTCGCGTCCTGGTCGTGGTGGTCCGGAGGGCTGGGCGTGGGGCCTGTACTGCCTTGTGTTGCCGCACCGGGGCCGGTCGTGGCGCAGGGCGGTTCGGAGCTACGACGATGGCTTCACCGAGGCTGGTGATTTCCGGGGATTCCTTGTCCTCGATGACCCATATTTTCCTGTCGTCCATCATGATGTCTCTCCCGGCTCCGGTGCGGCCTCTGTACGATTCTGTCGACCCCGTCGTGGTCTGCTGTTCATGTCCGGAAACTGCAAGGTGTGTGCCCCATGCCCAATATCGGAAAAGGCGTGCCCCACAGGAGCACGCCTTCAAACACAGGTCCGAATGCAGGATCAGGTGGCCTGCAACTGCCTCAATACCTGCTTGGCCACGCACTTGAGGGTGTCGAAGACACCGTCACCCTTGACTGCGATGCCCTCGAAGTTCTCGTAGCCCTCGGGGTTGAGTTCCTCGTTGAGTTCCGCCACCGGCAGTGCGTCGGGCATATCGCGCTTGTTCCACTGGATGACGAAGGGGATCTCTTTCAGATCGAGGTCATATTCCTTCAGGTTGTCGTGCAGGTTGTAGAGGGCTTCGATATTGGCGTCGAAGCGGGCCTCGCTGCTGTCCGCCACGAAAACCAGTCCATCCACACCCCGCAGGATCAGCTTCCGACTGGCGTTGTAATAGACCTGTCCGGGCACCGTATAGAGATGGAAACGCGTCTTGAAGCCCTTGACCTCGCCCAGTTCCAGGGGCAGGAAGTCGAAGAACAGGGTCCGGTCCATCTCGGTGGCCAAGGTCACCAGCTTGCCCTTGGTCTCGGGGGCCAGCTTCTCATAGATGTACTGGATATTGGTCGTCTTGCCGCCAAGACCGGGACCGTAGTACACGATCTTGCAATTGATCTCGCGCGACGAGTAGTTGATCAACGACACGGCGTTTCCCTTCTGTCCGATTCAGTGCGCTGCAATCCGGCTCCTGTTCACTCGGCGAACAGGTTATCGATCTCGGCCTCGACGCCCTCGGAGAATTCGTCATCGAAGGTGTCGTATTCCTCGTTGCGGTATTCCAGTTTCTCGTACAACGCCTCGATGATGGCATCCAACTCGTCCACCGCGCGTTTGACGCGCAGCCGGACCAGACCGAGGGTTGTCTCCTTGCCAAAGATGACGGCCAGCACCACGCCCTTGGCGATCTTGCCCAGGTACATGCTGTCCCGGGCACCCTGGTGGTAGAGAGTACTGAAATCATCCTCACCGATCAGGCGGGCCAGGGCGTAGTTGGCTTCGAAGTCTGCCGCGCAAAGGGATGCGAAGCTGGTCAGATCGAACTCCACGTCCGGTCCGCACTGGGTGATCAGCTGACCGGTACGGTCGATGAGTATGATGTTGCCGGCCCGACTGGAGGCCATCAGGTCGTCAAGTACATTATTGATGGCCCAATAATCTTCTTCGAAGATGGCCCATTCTGCTCTGACCATTGAATCGCTCCTCGCCGCGGCAGGGGGCGCCCCGCGCACCGGTGATCCTCGACACTGTTCATTCGGCTTATCGACACGGGGCAGGACAGCTTGACACTAATTTCACGCTGTGGCATCCAGGGGCCGGCAACCGGGCAAGCTGCTAGCTGTCGCAGGAGCGACGGAACTGGTAGGCGCGCTGCAGAGTGATCTCGTCAGTATAGGCCAGGGCCCCGCCCACCGGTATGCCAGTGGCCAGTCGGGTCATCCGCAGGTCGCGATCGGCTACCAGTCGCTGCAGGTAAAGGGCCGTAGTCTCCCCCTCCACACTGGCATCGAGGGCCATGACCATTTCCCGGACCCCGTCCTCGTCGATACGCCGAATCAGCCGGTCGAAGGGCAGGTCGTCAGCCCGCACCCCGTCCAGGGGCGACAACAGGCCACCCAGCACGAAGTAGCGACCCCGATAGAATCCCGCCTTCTCGAAAGGCAAAACGTCCACGGGAGTGGCCACCACACAGAGCAGCTCCGCGTTGCGGTGCACCGAAGTGCAGATCCGGCAGGGATCAGGCTCGGTGATGGCGCCACAACGGGAACAGTTGGTGACCTGGGCGCGGGCCTCGGCCATGGCGGTGGCCAGTTCCAAGGCCGGCGATTCCTTGGCCACCAGGTGCAGGGCAATGCGGGTGGCGGACTTGCGTCCCAGGCCGGGCAGACGGCTCAATCCCCGCACCAGACGTTCCAGAGCGGGCGACTGGAACTCACCGCCATCCTGCAGATCCCGCTGCCTGGCCACGAGCTAGCCCAGCCCCGGGATGTTCATGCCACCGGTTACCGATCCCATTTCGCTCTCCACCAACGCATCGACCTTTTCTGCTGCCTCGTTCACCGCGGCTATGACGAGGTCCTGCAGAAACTCGTGATCGTCCGGGTCGAAGCTCTCGGGCGAGATCTCCAGGGACTTCAGGCGGTGCTTGCCGTTCATCACGACCTTCACCTGTCCGCCGGCCACCTCGGCGGAGATTTCCTTGTTCTCGAGTTCGGCCTGGGCCTTGGCCATCTTGGCCTGCATCTGCTGGGCCTGCTTCATCAGCATACGCATATCCATGATATCCTCCGGGGCAACCAACGGGCCGCCAAGTCATGCGGAACGGTGGCTCAGTGCCCCGGTCCGTCCCATTTTTCACGTTCGGAATCCGGCAAGGGACTGCCCCCCATCAGGTCCACGAGCCCACCGAGGGCGTCATCCCCGCGGCAGGCCTCGTCCAACTCCTCGCGGTGGGTCGGTGCGACCTCCTGGCGTATCTCCTCCTGCCGGTCGGGGTTCTGGCCCTGGTCGCCCAGGACCAATTCCAGTTTGACGGTGCGCCCCCAGGTCTGGTGGGCGGCCTCCTCGATGGCGCCACTCTCGCCGCAGAGGCTATCGACCTGGAATCGCTTGTCGACGGCGAAAACCACCCTCAGCCTGCCTGCTGCCAACTCGGGCCGGCCCTGCATGAGGCAGGCACCCACCCGGGGTCTGGTCTGCATGAGATGGTCTATGAGGCGGACCCAATCCTCATCGGTACTTACCGGGTCCGGTGTCGAGGGTCCAGGTGCCGGTTGCACGGGCACAGGTGTCACGGACACCGGTGGGGCAGCCAGGCGCGCGGCACCGGCCTGAATTCCCGGCGGAGGATTCCGGCCCATATCAGGTGGCGTCGGGACCCGACCACCGGCAGCGGAGCCCCCGCCACCGGCAGCACCGCCGGCAGTCAACGCCTCCAGACGCCTGGCCAGGTCCGCCAACAGGACCCGCGATTCGAAACGGCAATAGGCCACCACGCTGGCCTCGAGCATGATACGCGGCTGGGTGCTGCGATGGATGCGTTCGAAATGCCGGCCGGCCAGGTCGATCAGGGCCAGCAGATCCTGTTCACCGAAGCGGGTCGCCTGGGCAGACAGCTGTTCCACCTGTTCGGGAGCCAGGTCCACCATGCCGGCCAGCCGGGCGTCGAGTCGGAGCAACAGCAGATTGCGGAAGTTGGTAACCACGCCGCGGGCGAACTCGTCCAGGCTCTGCCCCGCCGCCGCCAGCTCATCCACCAGTCGCAGGGCCCGCCCGGCGTCCTGGGCAATCATGGCCTCGTTCAGCTCCAGATAGGCTTCCGTACGCACCAGTCCGAAAGCAGCTATGACGGCCTGTTCGTCCACCGCGTCCACCACCCCGGCTATGACCTGATCGAGCAGGCTCAGACCGTCGCGCACACTGCCCTCGGCCAGGGATACCAGCAGGCGCCGGGCCGACGGCTCCAGATCCACGCCTTCGGCCTGCGCCACGTGATCGAGTCGTTCACCCAGTTCCTGGCGACCCAGCAGACGAAAATCGAATCGCTGGCAACGACTCAGGATGGTACGCGGAATCTTGTTGGGCTCGGTGGTGGCAAAGAAAAAATAAACCCGGGCCGGCGGCTCCTCGAGAATCTTCAACAGTGCGTTGAAAGCCCCTTTGGAAAGCATGTGGACTTCGTCGATGATGAAGACACGGCTACTGCCCTCGCCTGGTGCATACAGGGCCATGTCCCGCAATTCGCGGATGTTGTCGACGCCCGTGTTGCTGGCCGCGTCGATTTCCAGCACATCCAGATAACTGCCCCGGGCAATGGCCTGGCAGGTCTCGCACTTGCCACAGGGATCACCCTCGCGGTTCTCCCCGCAGTTCAATGCCTTGGCCAGCAGTCGCGCCACCGTCGTCTTGCCGCAGCCCCGCGGGCCGGCGAACAGGTAGGCGTGGCTGAGCCGGTCCTTGCGCAGGGCCGCCCGCAGCGTCCCGGTTACGTGGGTCTGTCCCACCACATCCGCGAAGGTCTCGGGCCGGTATTTGCGTGCAATAGCCTGGTAACTCATGGTGATCCGTCAGGGCTGAAGCCTGGAGTAGCGATGCCCGCGGGCACCATCAAACTGGTTGCCCATCATAACTCCTGGTGGCATTTCCGGACAGTGCTTTCCCGTTGGGTTGTGGGTGGCTTGTCTTGGCGCGAGGGGGTGATCATGCCTGGCGGGGACGCCATCGCGTGCCCTCCGTGGCACGCTGGGCTCGGCTGCGGGCCGCTTCGCCATCCTGGCTGCGCGACCCTCCGCACGCCCCGGCAGGCATGATCACCCCCTCGCGCCAAGACAAGCCCGGCACAACCCACCGGAAAAAGGCGGAACAGGAAGGCCGTTACCCACGCCGACCACCGGCTTGTACCTTCGAAATTGTGTCTGGTGTCTGCCAACCGGTTCGTGGCCCCCGGGGGCCCCGAAACAAGCACCAATACGCGCATTATCTGCATTTGGTGACACCCACGTACCACCGCATCAGCAAACACAATTTCGAAGGCACAACCAACCCAACACCCCCACTGTTCCTAATCCCCGCCAACTACCGCCTGCTTTTCTTCCTTTTGTTCATTGCTGGTCTTGGTGCCGGGGCGTACGCAGGGCTGCGCAGCCAGGATGGCGGAGCAGCCCGGAGTCCGAGTCCCCGGGCGCCACGGAGGGCGCACAGGGACGTCCCCTGCACCAAGACCAGCAATGAACAAAAGGAAGAAAAGCGGGCCAGGCTGGCGGCGCACACGCCGAAGGTAACGTACCGCTGCTACTTTCCAGTCCTGACGGGATTGGTGCTCCGGCGTCACACCGGGCCTGGCCCATCATGTCGATCCGGGGGGCCGGGGCCCCCCGCGGAAGGTGGTGGAGATGAGCGGGATCGAACCGCCGACCCCTACGTTGCGAACGTAGTGCTCTCCCAGCTGAGCTACATCCCCACGACGCTGGACATATTCGTCGTCCGGCCCGCGAAGCGCAAGTCGCATCGCGG
>QNDV01000137.1 GCA_003646045.1 bacterium | reverse complement strand
TTGGCGCGGCGCATGCAGACGAAGCGGCCTTCCACCAGGTTGTCCGGCCCCTCGTCCCCCAGCCCGAAGATCTTGACCAGGACCGACAGGTTGTGGGTGTTGCAGCTCACCACCTGCAGGTACTTGTCCTTGCCCGGCTCCAGCACCTCGTCGTTGATGCCGCGGGCGTACTGCTTGCCGAATCCGAATTCGCTGCCCTGGGCGATGAACAGGTCCGTGTTGTCTTCGTATTTCGAGTACCAGGCTTCCTTCATGGCGTTTCCCGAGGGTGTGCAATCCACCACGACCCGGGCATCTTTCATGGCCTCCTCGGTGGTGTGCTGGACCTTCAGGCCCATCTGCTCGAAGCCCTTGATCCGGTCCTTGTCCGTGACCAGACGGGCACCCCGACGCAGCAGGTTCTGCACCTTGGAGCGGTCGGTCAACAACGGCGTGCGCTTGTGGAACAGGATCTCGTCTATGCCCAGTTGGGCCTTGAAGTTGCAGAGCAGGCCGACGAGTGGTTCACCGATGGTGCCGGTACCGACGACGAGAACGGACTTTGTACCCAACATGGCAGCAATCCCCCTGGACTGGAACGGGTCCTTGGAACGCCGGTCAGCGACCGGTCTGCAGCCACCGTTCGTGGGGCAGGATTTCCGGCGGACGGGCGAAGAAAGTATCAGTCGCGTAGTTGACCAAGTTACTGACTCGGGCGGTATAGATACAAGAGAATTCCATGATCTGGCGGCCGAAACGACTGGCCGCGCGGCCCTCCCGGAACACGGATTCCCAATGGGGATTGAGGACGCCACGCACCAGGCGCTGCAGACGGGCACGATGTCCCAGGGCCTCGGCGATGCTTTTCTCCAGCCGCGCCAGTTCGCCGGGATCACCTTGGGTACCGGCCAGATGGTCCCGGGCCAGGACCAGATCCTCCAGACCCTGTTCCAGGTCGGCCAGTTCCCGCCGCTCGGTCCGCAACGGCCACAGGACCTCTGCCTCCTGGGCCACCTCGGGCACGATCATGGCCGTGCGCCACCCGACACTCTTCTTGCTGCGCAGGATGTCACCGTAGGTGTGGTCACCGAAGTAGAGGATCTCGTCGCCGCCGAAGCCCAGGGTCTTCTCCAGGAAGAACGCGTCGCCCCCCGTATAACAGTGACCCCTGCCGTTGGGCATCAGGGGTAAGGAGCCCGGCGGCACCGGTTCGCCCGGTCCCCTGGCGACAAAGAAACCCGGCTTGCACGCGAAGCAGACCACCAGGTCGAAGAGATCCTCCCAGGAACCGGTCGGCCCGCCGATGAGATGGTCCATGACCGCGGCGGTGTAGTCGACCTCCGAATTCGTCAGCAGGAACAGGCGGTGGCCCGCCTCGCGCTGCCGGTGCAGTGTCGCCACCAGTTCGGGATCCTTCAGGAAGTAGCGGTCCAGGTCGGCCACGATGCGTGTCTTGAGGGTTCCGTCGGCATGAAGCGTATCGACCACCTCGCGGATATCGTCGAAAAGGGTGCGCCAGGAAACATCCAGTTGCAGCCCACTCTCCATGAGATCCACGATGCCGGCGTAGAGGCAGCCCTCGGGCAGATCGAAAAGGGTATCGAAAACACGGTAGCGGTCGCTGCCGATGCGGATTCGCCCCCGCGGGTAGTTGCGCCGGCGTTCCTCCTTGTCCAGGAAGCGGCCGCCATGGCGTACCCGCGTCAAATGACCGTGGGCATCGATCTTCAGCAGGTTGCCCAGTCGCTTGTCCACCACCAGGCCACGGATGGCGGCGTGGGGATCCCACCGTACACGGCGGATGTCCACCGGGTAACCGCGGTCGGCGATCAGACGTTCGCTGGCCAGTTCGAAACACAGGCGATTGAAATTATCGGTGTTGTAGATGGCCAGCGTATGATCCATGTCGAAACCGATGGCGCCGATGGCTGCCAGCCGCAGGTTGCGGTTCGTATGCACGCGACGACCGGGATCCGACCGCAGCCGCTCGAGGCTGGTGGCTGTCATGGAATCTCCTCGGACCGCCGCGGTCCGCGGCAGTGTCAGACGTGGGCGGGGATTTCACCGTGGTCCAGGGCCTCCAGGCGCTCGCGGCGGGCCCGGGGATGCTCCGGAAACCGTGCGCAGGCCGTCCGCAGCCAACTGGCGGCGTTGTCATGGAAGCCCATGTCAGCCATGAGGGCCGCGCCGCGGAACCACGCCCGGTGGTTCCATTCGCTTTCGGTGACCGCACGCAGATAGAGCTTCATGGCCCGTTTGCGATCCCCCGCGAAGCGCGAGCATTCCGCCAAGCCGAGCCAGGCGAAAGAATAGTTCGGATCCCATTCCAGCGCCTGTTCGAATCGCTCGGAAGCTTCGGTGACCCGCCCCTCGAGCAGGGCCAGCTCCCCGAAATAGCGCAGGGGATAGAGATCGCGGACCCGGCCGTCGATGGTATCCTGGGGCGGCACCGGTTCGCCGGAGCGCAGCCTCTCCAGGTCGGCGCGTGCTGCGGCAATGATCCTGGAGGCGTCGTCGGACGTCAAATCGTTGGTCCGTTCGGCCAGATAGCGGATATCCGCAGCCACGCCGTGCAGCAGAACCAGGGGGTGACCGGGGACGAGCCCCCGCAGGGTGCCGAGGGTGGAGCGTGCCGCGGGCACTTCGCCCATGGCCAGCATTCCCGAAGCGATACGCGTACCCAGGTCGGGCAGCCAGTGCAGGCAGCGCAATTCCTCGTCATCCTTTGGCGATAGCAGTCGCCACGAACGCTGCAGGTAACCCAGGGCCTCGTCCAGGCCTCCTACGGGCAGAACCTCCCCGTCCAGCCGCAACATGGTCTCGCAAGCCAGGCGATAGGGGAAGTAGGGCTCCTGGCCATGGGTTTCAAGCGCCTGGTTCAGCAGCCGCAGGTTCCGTTCGCGCCGGCGGGTGCGCCGCTCGGGGCTTTCGCCGTCGTGGATCACCACCAGCGGCGTATCCTGGATCACCAGTCCGGTGGACCGTGCCCAGGCTTCCAGGGCCGGTGTTATCTGTTCGTGGACGGGGAATTCGTAACGGGCCTCCGGCGAGTTGCGGAACAACCTCACCTGGCGTCTTCCGTCAGGTCCGGATTCCTCGCGGGGGCTGACGATACGCACCCGGTAGCCCGCCACCTGCGGATCATGCAGGTAGCGCTGGAATTCCACGGGACGGCAGGGCTGCAGGCACTCGTCCGCATCAAGGACCAGGACCCAGTCGCAGACGGCTTCGCCCAGGCCGGCATTGCGTGCCGCGGCGAAGTCATCGTTCCAGGGCACTTCCAGCACGCGGGCGCCGTACCCCTCGGCAATGATACGGGTGTTGTCACGAGAGCCGGTATCCACGACGATCACTTCGTCCACGAGGGCGAGTACCGATTTGATGGCGGCCCCGATGGTGGCTTCCTCGTCGCGGGCGATGAGGCACAGGCTGACGGTCTTGCGCTTCATGGGTGCGCAGCTTTCTCGGTTGCGGATGGATGCGTGTACGTCCAGACCCGGTATCGGCCCCGGGGACCGCGGGTTTAGCGGCATCATACCTGAGGCAACCCACAGCGGGAGATTGCATTGGAGCGCCGGCGGAGCCAATATGTACCTGTTCGACCCGAGTCCCGGAACCACAGGGGAAGTACGTCGATGACCACCTCTGATCCCACCCCGCGGATCCTACCTCCCCTGCCGGGCCGGATGCCGGTCTACGCCCTGCTGGACAACGTCCGCAGTGTCTGGAACGTGGGCTCCATGTTCCGCACCGCCGATGCGGCGGCCCTGGCTGGTTTGTATCTTACGGGCATGACCGCCACTCCCCCGCGGCCGGACATGGAGAAAACGGCGTTGGGAGCGACCAGGTCCGTACCCTGGGACTATTGGCGTGAGCCCGAGGAAGCGTGTCTCAGCCTGGCCCGCAGCGGCATCCGGCTCGTCGCCCTGGAGCAGACGGCGCAGGCCCGTACCTGGGGTAGCATGACCTGGTCCTTTCCCGTCTGTTTCGTGGTGGGCCACGAGGTGGATGGCGTGGGGCCGGGGGTTCTCGAGCTGGTGGACGAAGTCGTGGAGATTCCCATGGCGGGCACCAAGAAGTCCCTGAACGTGGCCGTCAGTTTCGGAATCCTGGCCTACGAGATAAGGCGCCACTGGCAAGCGCGGAAAGGTCCCTGACACGTGTTCAACTCGCCCTGGCAATCGCCGTGGTTTGTCCGCCTGGTGGCGGTGACTCGCGGCGTATTACGCGTGATGCCGGCCTGGGAGCGACGCTTCATCGGCTTCCTGACCAGGACCCAGAACCGCCGTGTCCACCGATATTTGAGCAGCCGACCGGCCCGCACCGTGTTGTTGATAATGCCCCGTTGCGTGAGCCGGCGCGGATGTTGCCCCGGCGCGGGTCACGACCTGGCCGCCAGCATTGAATGCCGGACCTGCCCCCTGGGCGACATATCCCGTCTTTGCGCCGCCTACGGCGTACGGGCCCTGGTGGCCTACCGCAGCCACATCGCCTATGAACTGGCCCGTAGCGAGAAACCCGACCTGATCATCGCCACCGCCTGCCACGATCGCCTGGTCAAAGCCATGCGCAGTGTGCCGGAGGTTCCGGCCCTGTTGGCCCCCCTGGCCTCGATGGAAAAGATGTGTGTGAACGCGGACATCGATCTGCCCTGGCTGGAAGCACAACTGCAAGCGGTGACCCGGAACGGACCGGCAGCCACCACGGACCCGGCGCTTACCGATACGATCGGCGCACCTTGAAATCAGTGGCCGCATGGACCGACGCCCTGCGCCTGACCCGACCGGGACAATGGCCCATTCTTTCCGCCCAACTCGCCGTGGGAGTGATCCTCTCCCGACCATCCGGAGCTGACGCGCCGGCAATCCTGCCCCTGGTGGCCGCCTGGCTGGGATGGGTAGTGCTGCTCAACGGCGGTACCCTCGCCTTCAACAGTGCCTACGACCGGGACACGGGTCCGGTGGCCTACCTGCGCCGGCCTCCCCGGCCACCCGGGGGCCTGGCGCAATGGTCCCTGGCGCTGATGCTGACAGGAGCCCTGGTCGGCTGGGTAGGGGTAGACCCCCGCTTCGGTGCCATCACTCTGGTTTGCGTGGGGTTGTCGGTGCTCTATTCCCACCCGGCGACGCGGTGGAAATCCCGTCCCGGACTGGACCTGCTGGTGAATATGTTGGGATATGGGGCGGGAACCACCCTGGCCGGGCTGTTGGCCGGCTTCGCAGCCGGCTGGGGCGACAACCTGGGTAATCTGCGGCTGGTGGGAGGATTCGCCCTGCTCTTCGGTTCGTTCTATCCCCTGACCCAGATCTACCAGTGCGCCGAGGATCGTGCCCGCGGAGACCGTACCCTGGCCACGGCCCTGGGACAACGGGGCTCGCTGGCCCTGGCCCTGCTGCTGGGTCTCGGTGCAGCGGGCCTGCTGCTGACCATGCCCCAACTGGAAGCGACCGCGGACCGGCTGGTTCTGATCGCGGCCTTGACCGGCTGGCTGTTGCATCTGGTGTTCTGGTGGTCGCAAGCCCCTGGTTGGCCGGATGCGCGACACGAGCGCGGCATGTACCACGCCCTGGTACTATGGAGCCTGGTGGATCTGGCGCTGGTCGTACCACGGCTCATGTGAGGCGGAAAGCGGTAATCAGGCGGGATACCGGATATCAGGTGTGTGGCTACAGCAACTGGAATATAAAAAGATATCGATGCGGGCAAAGTGACCTTCCAGCGTCCAGGGTGCGACTCGTTACCCTGGGGCCTTTAGGACGCTTCGAATCTTCCGCAGCCACCCAGCCAAGGTGTCGCGGAATCCCGCATCGAATATCAAAGCCGCATCCGCATCGAAGCGGACAGCGACCTCGGATCAGTATACTCGTGTGGGCCCCCCAATTGCAAGGGGGTAGTTGGGAAATATGAGGTTGGTCCCCTGTTTATCGGGGAACAACAGGGATTGGACAAGACATTGACCAAACTGTATATTCCACGGACCAATCCCAGACCGTGTTCGGGAGTTCAATTCGTGAGGAGAATGGCAATGTCGCAGGGAATCGTTCCCATGCTCCGGTCTGTTGTGATCCTGGGCGTGTTGTGCCTGTTGACCGTAGCCACCGGCGAAGCTCTTGCCGCGGGCCCTGCCGGCAGTTGGCTCGGCACGATGCGCAGTACCGACGGCAGTGAATTCGAAGTGCGGGTAGAACTCGACGGCTCCGGGACCTCATGGTCGGGTACCATCGTAGAAGCACAACGCGATACCCTTCCCCTCGAAAACGTGCATATCACGTCCACGCGGATCAGTTTCACGTTTCGCCCGGGTGGAGGTGCCGTACCAGCCCATTTCACGGGCGGCTACATTGCAGGTGACGACCGCATCACAGGTACCTTCTCCATGCGTGG
>QNDV01000136.1 GCA_003646045.1 bacterium | reverse complement strand
GGCGCCGGCGGACGAACCCGAGGTTGCCCTGGCCGTTATCATCGAGAATGCCGGTCACGGTGGCACCGAGGCCGCCCCGGTTGCTGGCCGCTGGCTGGCCGATTATTTCCTGCTGCGCCAGCAGTCGGGATTGGAGACGGTGCCGTGAACGGAATGTTTGTACCTGCCGGTGACCGCTGGATCCTGATTGCCTGGTTGCTGCTGTGTCTGGCCAGCCTGGCTGTACTGTGGTCGGTAACCGAGCCGATCCAGGGGCCCTACGAACAGACGGATCCCGGCGTGTACAAGAGCGTGTTCTGGCGGCAGTTGATGTGGCTGGTGGTGAGTTACGTCGCCCTGCTCGTGGCGTCACGACTGAGCCTGCGCTTCCTGGAGAACGTGGCTTTGCCGTTTTTCCTGGTCTCGATGGCGCTGCTGCTGCTGGTTTTGCTGTTGGGTCCGCGTATCGGTGGTGCGCAACGCTGGCTGGTGCTGGGGCCGTTCCGGGTCCAGCCCTCGGAACTGGCCAAGGTGGCCCTGGTGCTCGTGACCGCCACCGTGCTGGGTCGCAGTCGTGAGGACGGGCGGGGACTATTCGCTACGCTGGGGACTCTTCTGCTGGCCATGACGCCTCTGGTGCTGGTGCTGCGTGAGCCGGACCTGGGCACGAGCCTGGTGTTCCTGGCCATATGGGTCGGCATGATCTTCTGGTACGGGATACCGGGTATCCTGCTCGTGGGTGCTGGCAGTGCCGTGTTGAGTGCGGTGATCAGTTTCTATTCCGAGTCCGTGGTGGCCAACCCGTGGCCCTGGGGCATCTACCTGGTCCTGGTTCTCGGCGTATTGACCATGGCGAGAGTCACCATCCTGGCCAGCGTGACGCTGTTGGTGGTCAACGTGGCCACCGGTATCGGCATCCCCTTCTTCTGGGCCAAGCTCAAGATCTACCAGCAGGAACGGATCCTCACTTTCTTCGACCCGGCTCGCGATGCGTTTGGCACGGGCTATCAGGCCATCCAGTCCAAGGTGGCCATCGGGTCTGGTGGAATTTTCGGAACCCATTACCTGCAGGGCACCCAGAAGGGGCTGGCTTTCCTGCCCGAACGGCATACGGATTTCATCTTCTCGGTGGTAGGGGAAGAACTGGGTTTCTTCGGAGCCGTTTCGATCCTGGCCCTTTTTGCCGTGATAATGCTGCGGGGAGTGGTGCATGCCACTTACGCGCGACGACCTTTCGCGAGATACGTGGCGGTGGGCGTGGTCTCCTACTACATCTTTCATGTCGTGGTGAATGTAGCCATCACCACCGGACTGCTGCCGGTGACCGGGCTGCCCTTGCCGCTATTGAGCTACGGTGGCTCGAACCTGTTGGCCAGTTCCATCATGCTCGGCCTGCTGGCCAACGTCAGCTCGCGCTCGTTCGACGACTGACTCTGATCACGGACGCGGGAGGAAGCGATCTTGTACCCTGAGTTGTTCGGCATCATCAAGAGTTTCGGCCTGATGCTGGCCCTGAGTTTTGCCTTGGGCATGTGGCTGAGCGTGGTTCGCGGGCGTGTCCACGGTGTGGATGCCGAGACCATCATGGATCTGGTATTCGCAGTCCTGGTCTCGAGCCTGGTGGGTGTCCGTTTATTCTATGTCGTGACCCATGCAGCCGAGTTCGGCGCCGGCGGCAGTTTCGACCCCTGGTACCGGGCGTTCTTCATCTGGGACGGAGGCCTCACGCTCTATGGTGGCATCGTGTTGTCCACCGCCACGGTATGGTGGCTGGCACGGCGCCGGGGCGTATCGTTCCTGGTCATGGCGGACATCTTCTCGCCGGGTGTGATCCTGGGTATCGGTCTTACGCGGATCGGCTGTTTCATGGCTGGGTGCTGTTTCGGTCTGCCCACCGGTCATGCCTGTGGAGTCCAGTTCCCGGCGGGGGCGCCGGCCTGGCGGATTTTCGGGGATGTGTCCGTGCATCCGACGCAGCTCTACGGCTCGGCGGCGGGCTTCCTGATCTTTATCCTGCTGTTGCTGGCTGAGCGCTGGCGTCCCGTGCTCGGCGCCACTTTCGGCCGTTTCATGGTGCTCTACGGCCTGGCCCGGTTCGCCGAGGATTTCTTCCGTTACTACGAACCCGAGCAGCGAATGGCCCTGGGCTGGACAAACAACCAGTGGATCAGCCTGACGCTGGTAGCCGCGGGATTGGCGCTGCTGGTGGTTCGCTGCCGGAGATCGCGGGAGGTGCCGAGCCGTGATACTTGATCTGGTGGAATTGGGCCAGGACGGTTTTCTGAGAGGTGGTGAGCCCTGGACACCCGCTGCTCCGTTCTATGCCGTGATCGGGGACCCGGTGTCCCACTCCCTGTCACCGCGCCTGCACAACGCGGGAATGGAGGATCGGGAACTCGCCACCGAGTACGTGGCATTGCATGTGACGGCAGAGCGACTGCCGTATCTCAAACAGGGTGGATTCGCCCGGCATCTGGCCGGCTTCAACGTCACGGCGCCCCACAAGGAAGCGGTAGCCATCCTGTGTGATGGCCGCACGGACCAGGCCCGCTCCCTGGGGGCGGTCAACACGGTGAAGGTCGAAGACGGCAGCTGGCTGGGCCACAACACGGACAGCGGCGGTGTTGTCGCCGTGCTGAGTCAGGCCTGGCCCGAGGCGTCACCGCCGGATGTCGCCACCGTCCTGGGGGCGGGCGGGTCGGCACGCGCGGCCGTCGACGCTTTGGCCCGCTGGGGAGTTCCGCGCATCCAGGTCCGCAACCGCTCACAAGCCGGTCGTGACCGTTTCGCGAAGTGGTTGGCGGCGGGAAGTGTGGAAGCAGAGGTCGCTGTCGAACCCCTGGTCCCCGGGCGTCCGGATGCCCCGGATGGAGCCGCCCTGTGGATCTGTTGCCTGGCCGGTGGCGTGGCAACGGACCCCTTTCTGCCGGTTGCCGCCGGCAACGGACCGTCGCTGCTGCTGGACCTGCGTTACGGCGAGCAGTTGCCTTCGGAAGCTCCGCCACTGGGATTCCAGCACGTGGACGGCTTGCCGGTCCTGATGATGCAGGGTGGCCTGGCTTTTGCCTGGTGGTTCGGGCCGCCGGTACCCTGGACGGCTTTCCAGGCCGCCCTGGCGATGGACGACTGAACGGATCCATCGACCTTCTCCCCCGGATCGGATAACCCCCATGCGAGGCGTGGCACTGCTTTGGCAGGCCCTACTTGACCTGTGGGCGCCGGTGACCTGTGTGGTTTGCGGTTGCCCGTGGACTGAAGCCGGATTCTGTGCCGCAGCGTCTGCGAGCCGCGGTTTGAGAATCTGGGACGAAGTGCCGTTGTGCCGCCGTTGCGCAGCCGGCATTGGCCCGCCGTGTCGCGCCGTGGTAGGCACGGGGACCGGCGACCTCCCTCTGCTGGCGGCCACGGAGACCACGGCTGTAATCGCCGGTGTTATCCACGCCTGGAAATACCACGGTCAGCGGGGATTGGTGGGGCCGTTGGCGGCGGCGTTGGCGAAGTCGGTCCGATTACTTCACCCGTGGGAAGGATGTGACCTGGTCCCGGTCCCCCTGCATCCACGGCGTCTGCGCGCCCGAGGCTTCAATCAGTCGGCACTGCTGGCGCGGGTTCTCGCCCTGCATCTCGGTGCAGGTGTACGCGAGGACCTCGTGGCGCGGGTACGCGCCACCGCCCAGCAGGCCCGCCTGTCCGACCCGGAGGCCCGCATGGGGAATGTCGTCCGGGCCTTCCGTTCCCCGGGGTGTACGGCGCGACCGGTGGACCGTCCCCTCGTGGTAGTGGATGACGTGGTCACCAGTGGAGCGACGGTGGTGGAAGTCGTGCGGGCGCTATCGGCCGCGGATTTGCCGGTGGTCGCGGTATTGGCCATAGCGACGTCACTGCCGGGCCAGGGTGCGAGGGCGGCGAAGGTGGCAGCCGCATCTCCTGAAGGGGATCACGTGGCGAACAAAGCCGCGCGGGCACAATGGCGCTGAAATTACGGGGTGGTCCCGCCGGAGATGGTTGACACGCTCATTACCGGTTCCTAACATGGGCGCGTCCGGACCGCGAAGGCCCCTAAGCCCGGGAGTGGATGATGCCCCGCAAACTGGATCTCAACGACTTCAACGCCGATGGTCGGCGTGTGCTCATGCGAGTCGATTTCAACGTGCCTCTGGGTGCCGAACGCGAGATCACGGACGATACCCGTGTCCGGTCGGCCGTTCCCTCCATCGAGCGGATCCTCGACACCGGCGGCAGTGTGGTGCTCATGAGCCATCTGGGTCGGCCCAAGGGCAGGATCGATCCGACCCAGTCCCTGCGGCCCGTCGCGGACCATCTTGCCTCGCTCTTTTCCGTACCGATAAAATTCGCTGTCGACACCGTGGGTCCCGATGCCGTGGCCAAGGCGTCGGCCCTGGTGCCGGGGCAGATCCTGCTCCTGGAGAACTTGCGTTTCAACCCGGGCGAGACAGCCAATGATCCCGGTTTTGCCGCCGGCCTGGCGGACCTGGGCGATGTCTATGTCAATGACGCCTTCGGCACGGCGCACCGGGCGCACGCCTCCACCGTCGGCGTGACGCGTCATTTCGACGAGTGCCGGGCGGGGCTGTTGATGGAAAGGGAACTCCATGAACTGGCCGGACTCCTGGACGACCCGCCCCGTCCCTTTGTAGCGGTGCTGGGTGGCGCCAAGGTGGCGGGCAAGGTCGAGGTAATTCTCAACCTGCTGGACAAGGTCGACACGCTGCTGCTGGGAGGCGGCATGATCTTCACCTTCTTCAAGGTTCTGGGACTGGGCGTGGGCGAGAGCCTGCTGGATACCGACAGCATGGATGTGGTCCGGCAGATCCAGCAGAAGGCCAAATCGAGTCGCGCCAGTCTGGTGCTGCCAGAGGATTGTGTCGTGGCCGAGTCCTTCAGCGAGGCGGCCCCCCGTCGGGACGTGCTGGTCACCGATATTCCCGATCGCTGGCAGGGACTGGATATCGGGCCGCGCACGGTTACCCGCTATGGCGAGATCCTGGGCGACGCGAAGTCCGTCTTCTGGAACGGTCCCATGGGTGTCTTCGAGATGCCGGCATTCGCGACCGGTACGCGGAGTGTGGGAGAGGCTATTGCCGCGGCGACGGCTCGCGGAGCCCGCTCGGTGGTGGGTGGGGGTGACAGTGTGGCGGCGGTGAACCAGTTCGGTCTCGGCGATCGCGTGGGCCATCTATCGACAGGTGGCGGCGCTTCCCTCGAGTTCATGGGCGGGCGTGAATTGCCCGGTGTGGCCGCCTTGACGGATTATTGACCGTTGCGGCTGTTTGACAGGGTGGGGGTCGGGTGTTAGATTTTTCGTCCCTCGCCGGTCCGGCCCTGCCGGACCGGTGGTGCTTGTGCTGACAATGAGGATCGCGCCAGTCCGTGGTACCCCTTGGGAGTAGAACCAATGATCCATACGCTGCTCATCATTATCCATGTCCTGATATGCATCATGCTGTCGGTCGTCGTGTTGCTCCAGTCCAGCAAGGGCGGAGGACTGGCCGGTGCTTTTGGCGGTGCCGGTGGCGCCCCGCAGCAGTTGCTGGGATCGCGCGGAATGACAACCCTGCTGCACAAGATGACGATCTATCTTGCGGTGGCTTTTTTCGTGTCGAGTTTCGTGCTCTTCATGACCGACACTTCCGGAACCGTTACGCATAGTGGTGTCATCGATGGTGCCGCGAAGCAGGGTGAGTTCATGCCGCCGGTGCAGGAGCAGCCGCTGGATGCCCCGGCTGATGCACCGCTCGACGCGCCGGCTACGACGCAGCAACCGGCCACCCAGGGTGGCGGCGGCAATGATGAGAGCGAAGGCGGCAACTAGTTGTCGCCGTCCGCATGGTGCCGTGCCCGGGTGGTGGAATTGGTAGACACGCTATCTTGAGGGGGTAGTGGCCACAAGCCGTGCGGGTTCGAATCCCGCCCCGGGCACCATCGCTACAAGGAAGGAACCGTCATCGACGGTTCCTTTTTTTATTGACACGTTTTTAAGCTCATTCAAATAATGTTCATGCTTCTGCTGGTTACCTGACGCCAGTGAGGCACGAGCACCTTTCGAGACAGGAGGTCTGCCCCCTGGTGCCCTGGGTGCGGGTACCGGGTGGACGTAGGAACTCTCAACAAGTGAGGTCCCGAATGGAGGAGAGAGAAGTGCTGGTGGCTGCTGGCACGGCCAGGAAAAAGGCCAAGAAGAAGGTGGCCAAGAAGAAGGTCGCCAAGAAGAAGGTAGCCAAGAAGAAGGTCGCCAAGAAAAAGGTGGCCAAGAAGAAGGTAGCCAAGAAGAAGGTCGCCAAGAAGAAGGTAGCCAAGAAGAAGGTAGCCAAGAAAAAGGTGGCCAAGAAGAAGGTCGCCAAGAAGAAGGTGGCCAAGAAGAAGGTGGCCAAGAAGAAGGTCGCCAAGAAGAAGGTGGCCAAGAAGAAGGTCGCC
>QNDV01000135.1 GCA_003646045.1 bacterium | reverse complement strand
CGCCGAGTCGGAGTATCCCACCGCCAGCGTGAACCTGGAGCCCGGCGATACGCTGGCCCTGTTCAGCGACGGTATCCCCGAAACGGCAAACGCCCAGGACGACGAGTACGGCGAGGAGCGCTTCGGCGCCCTGGTGGCCGAGTATCGTGACCGACCCCTGGATGAATTGGTGGTGGCCCTGCGCGAGGACCTGGCTGGGTTCAGGGGGGACACCCCCGTGGGGGATGACGTGACCTTGTTGGTGATTAGACGCCGATCCGCTTGAGGGCAGGCCCAAGCGCTACAGGATGATGTCCAGGTGCCGGATATTGCCTCCCACCTTTCCAGGATCTACAATTGAGCGGCACGACTACACCGTCATAATGCCGCCCTGAGCCGAGGTACCGTCTTGCCCGCCAGAACCACCCAGTCATGGAGTCGGGACCCACTGCGGCATATCCGGCGGCTGGCGACATTCGCCGGCACCCTGGGACCGTATGCCCGTCCCGCCGCGATGCTGGCCCTGCTGCTGGTTGTGATCAAGACGGCCTGGGTGGGCGATGACGCCTTCATCACCCTGCGCACCGTGGACAACCTGCTGCACGGGCACGGCCTGGTCTGGAACCTGGGCGAGCGCGTGCAACCCTTCACCCATCCGCTGTGGCTGGCGTGGCTGACGGTATTCCATGCGGTAATCCGTGAGCCCTTCCTGACTTTCCAGGTGGCCGGTACGGTGACGACCCTGGCGGCGTTTGCCGTGCTGTTGTGGCGCCTGACCCCGTCGGCGACCAACGCGCTGCTGGCCGGCGGAGTGCTGGTGATATCCAAGTATTTCGTGGACTTCGCCACCGGTGGGCTGGGCAATCCACTGCTGTATCTGTTGGTGGCCTGGTATGTGGTGCTGTGGTTCCGGCTGCGGGACAAGCTGGATGCCGGTCTCCCGGCCGGGCGCCCGGTCTTCATGCTGGTGCTGGCTTTCGCGCTGGTGGTGCTGACCAGGCTGGACGTTGTGTTGCTGGTAGGGCCGCCGCTGCTGGTGTTGCTCTACCGGGCAGGTCGGTGCCATTGGCGTGCCATGGCCCTGGGGATTGCGCCCCTGGTGGCCTGGGAAATCTTCGCCGTGGTCTATTTCGGGTTTCCCGTGCCAAATACAGCCTATGCCAAGCTCAACACCGGCATTCCCCTGAGCGAGCTGGTTCGGCAGGGATTCTACTACTACCAGAACTTCCTGGGTACCGATCCGTTGGCGGCGCTGGTGTTGGCCATAACCCTGGTCATGGTCTTCCTGCGTCCCGGCCGGGGCGAACGGGCCTTCGGTGTGGGGCTGGTCCTGTACATGTTGTACATCGTGCGCATCGGCGGCGATTTCATGGCCGGGCGGTTTTTCACGGTCCCGTTGTTCCTGGCGGTTTGTTTGCTGGCCCGGCGACCGACGCCGCGGCCCCGCGTGGTGGGTGTGGCGGCCCTGGTCCTGGTGGCGGCCCTGTTCGTACCGCGCAACCCGGTGACCTGTGCCTTCGAATATACCCTGCTTCGCGACTTCCACGGCATCGTCGACGAACGAGGGTACTACTACCGGTTTACCGGCGCCCTGCCGCGATTGGCGGCGGACCACGAGGAGATAGGTACCGCCACCGCGGGGCAGGATTCACGCCTGATCACCGACCAGCGTGGACCGGCATTCCACGTGGTCGAGAGCGTGGGTATCTACTGCTATTTCGCCGGTCCCGACCTCTACGGGGTGGATCGCTTTGCCCTGGCCGACGCCTTTCTCGCCCGTCTGCCGGCGAACCGGACCGCTTACCATGGCAGTTGGCGCATCGGCCACTTCTACCGGGATCTGCCCGAGGGGTACAACGAGACCGTCGGGTCGGGTAAGAACATGTTGCAGGACAAGAGATTGGCCAGGTTGTACGACGATGTCCAACTGGTCACTACCGGGCCTCTTTTCAGCAAGGCGCGTTGGGCCGCGATCTGGCGCTTGAATACGCGGCAGTGGGGGAAACGCTGACCACGCATCTGGCCACATCCCCTGCCGGACCCCCGAATATGCTAGAATTACCTACTCTTATTGCGGGTATCCCGATCCCCGTATTTTTGTGCACCACTTTCCGAGGTAGTACGTGCGCCTGCTACGTCTGACACTGCTGTATCTGGTGACCGCGCTACTGTGCGGCGTCACCGTGCAGGCGGGGGAACTGGCGCCGGGTCTGGCTGATCTGCTGGCCGACCGGGATCCCGCCGACGAGGTGCGGGTGCTGGTGGTGCTGCAGGAGCAGGTTGATGCGCCGGCCCTGGCCCGTAGTCTCAGAATGGCCAAGGCCACCGGTGGCGACGTACACCGCGAGGTTGTCAGCGCCCTGCAACGGACTGCCGCCGCGGGTCAGGCTGAACTGCTGGACGAGCTTGCGCTGGACAAGGCCGCCACCGGTATCCGGTCCTGGCGCAGCCACTGGTTGATCAATGCCCTGGTGGTCACGGGAACCGTGACGGCCATCGAGAATCTGGCTGACCATCCCCTGGTGGCCCGCATCGAACCCGATCTGGTGGCGACCTCGTTCGTGCCCCTGACGGGCCGGACCGTACCCGGCAAGGTCGCCACCATCGGCACCGGTGTGGCAGCCGTGGGCGCACCCCGGGTTTGGCGGGAGTTGGGCATCGACGGTACCGGCGTAGTGGTGGGCATCCTGGACACGGGGGTCGACGGCGCCCATCCGGCCCTGGCCCAGCGCTGGCGCGGCAACTTCGCGCCCGCGTCGGAGTGCTGGCTGGATGCGGCCGAGCTGGGGGACACGGACTTTCCGGTGGACCGCCGTTTCCACGGTACCCACGTCATGGGCACCATGACCGGCCAGGCACCGGGCGATTCCATCGGTGTCGCTCCCGGTGCCCTCTGGATCGGCTCCAACGCCCTGAACAATCCCGGCGACAATGACGCTTTCGACAATGCCATCCTGGTCAGCCTGGAATTCATGACCGATCCCGACGGCGACCCCGCCACCAGCGACGACGTACCGGCGGTGGTTCACAACAGCTGGGGTATCCATGCCGGTTTCGAGGGCTACTTCGACTGCGACAGCCGTTGGTGGGACGCCATGGACGCCTGCGAAGCCGCCGGTGTGGTACTGACCTGGTCAGTGGGCAACGAGGGTCCGTCGGTGGAGTCCATTCGCTCACCGGCCGACCGGGCCGACACTCCCACCAATGCCTTTTCCGTCGGGTCCACGGCTACGGCCTGGCCCTTTGCGGTAAGCGATTTTTCCAGCCGTGGCCCGTCGCTGTGCGGCGGCGAATTCGCCATCAAGCCCGAAATTGCCGCTCCGGGTGAGGATATCCGCAGCGCGGCCCCCGGCGGTGGTTACCAGGTGCTCAGCGGCACGTCCATGGCCGGCCCCCACGTGGCGGGTATCGTGGCCCTCATGCGGCAGGCCAATCCCCAGGCCGATGTGGCCACCATCAAGCAGGTCCTGATGGATACGGCCCGTGATCTCGGTACTCCCGGCGAAGACAACGACACGGGCTGGGGCCTGGTGGACGCCTTTGCGGCGGTGTCGGCCATCATGGACGGCGTGGGCACGGTGAACGGGCGGATAACCGGTACCGAAGACGGTTTGTCCCTGGCCGGGGCACACGTGCAACTTACCGGGGAGTTGGCCTGGACCTTCACTGATGCCGAAGGTTATTTCGGCATAACCCTGCCCGCCGGACCGGCCGAACTCACCGTCACGTCCTTCGGCCACGCCGACGGAACGCTGGCCGTGACCGTGCCTGACCTCGGCACCATTACCGCCGACCTGGCTCTGGTCCCGCTACCGCTCACCATCATCAGCGGTACGGTGCGCAGCGAGGAAGGCCAACGTCTGGGGGATGCCACGGTCACCATCCTGGAGACTCCCCTGGAGCCTGTAGCTACCCTCGCCGATGGCACCTACGCCCTGGAAGTACCGGTCGAGCCCGGCCGTACCTGGACCCTGCGGGCGGATGCCCCGGGGCACGGCAGCCAGGACCGTACCGTCACAGCGCCTGCTCCCGTGGTGGTGGACTTCAGCCTGCCGGTGCTGGCGATGGAGGGCTTCGAAAGCGGTGACTTCAGTGCCTACCCCTGGCGCCACGCCGGGGACCAGTGGTGGACCACGAACGAGGTGGAGGTCTGGCGGGGCAGTTTCAGTGCCCGTGCGGGGATCGTGGGCGATGCTGCGGACAGCCGCCTCGAACTGGATGTTGCCCCGGCGGTGGACGACTCGGTGATCTTTCGACTGCACGTATCGAGCGAGGCCGGCTACGACCAACTCAGGTTCCTCGTGGACGGGTCAGTGCGTGCTTCCTGGTCCGGCGAAGTGGACTGGATGCGCCATGCTCAGCCCCTGGCCGCCGGCTCACACACCCTGGCCTGGGTATTTACCCGGGATGCCGCCGGCAGCGGAGGATCAGACGCCGCCTGGCTGGACGATATCGAGTTGCCCCTGACCGGGATCGCTCCCGCACCAGTGGCCCTGGTTACCCCCGCTGCGGTCATTGCCGCCGTGACCCCGGGGGGACAGACCGCAGCCCATGTGACGGTGGCCAACGAGGGACACGCCGACCTGAACTGGTCCGTGGTCGGGCTGGCCACCAAGGGGCGCGTGACCTCTGTTCCTTCCGCCCATCTGGTTCTCGACAAGGGCCAGGCCGATCCCCGTCAGGGCCCCCTGGCGAGCAAGGCCGGCGGCGGCACCGATCCCGAGGGACGTATCTGGCTGGACAGTAACCAGGCAGGCGGGCCCGTCTTTGTCTGGGAGGATATCTCCGCTACCGGCGTGGACCTGGGCGCGGGCGACGACGAGCTGCTGGGCCCCTTTTCCCTGGGCTTCGACTTTCCCTGGGCAGGTGCCGGCCGCGACAGCGTGTACATCAGCAGCAACGGCTTCCTGGCTTTTAGCGCCACGGACCCGACCCACGCCAACCAGGGCATCCCCGACCCGGCGGTTCCCAACGGTATCCTGGCCTTGTTCTGGGACGACCTGGATCCCGGCCTCGGTGGGCGTATCCTGGTGGCGGCACGGACCGACCGTTTCATCGTGCAATTCCAGGCGGTGGCCCACTACGGCGCTCCCGGCACTACCGAGACCTGCCAGGCGGTGCTGCACGCCGACGGTACCATCGACTACCGTTATCAGACGGTCGGCAACGGTGGCGACTGCACCGTGGGCATCGAGAACGATACGGGCGATGGGGGACTGCAGGTGGTCTTCAACCGTGAGGGCTATTTACAGGACGGTCTGGCGGTGCGTTTCAGGACGCCCCGGCTGCCGTCCTGGCTGACGGTGAATCCGGCGGCGGGGACGGTAACCGCCGGCGGTAATCAGGACATGCAGCTGGACCTGGATGCCGCCGGCCTGGCCCTGGGCAGCCACCATACCTGGCTGCACCTGATCACCGACGATCCGGCCACGGCTTTGTTGACGGTCCCGGTGACCCTGGTGATCGACGGCCTGGCGGACGGAGAAGTTCCGGACGTCACCGGCGTGGTCTTCGGCGCAGCGGTGCCCAATCCCTTCAATCCGTCCACCCGGTTGGAATTCGAGTTGCCCCGGGACCTGACGGTCAATCTCGGCATCTATGACGTGTCGGGCCGACTGGTACGATCGTTGGCTCGCGGCCTGCGAGAACAGGGGCGCCACCGCATCGAGTGGGACGGCACCGACCGCTCGGGACGTCCTGTCGCTTCGGGTGTCTATTTCGCCCGCCTGGTCGCCGGTTCGTATCGGCAGACCCGTTCACTGGTCCTGATCCGCTGATCTGGAGATGATCGCATGAACCCGCGCCATATCCTGACCTGCCTGTTCCTGGTCCTGTTGTCCGCGGGGATCGGGGTCGTTCCGGCCTCGGCCCAGTGGTTTGTCAGTGGCGGCATGAACCGTTCGGACCTGGGTCTGAACGACGTGGGCACTGGTTTCCAGGTGGGCGGTGGCGAGATCCGCCCGTTGCCCGGCGATAGCTTCGACGTGGTGTGGAGCCTGGAGTATGTGCAACGCCGTGCCAGCCAACCCATGATCTTCGACGATCCCGACCGCGGACCGGTATTCGGCGACGCCGAAGTCACCCTGGGCTACCTGCAACCGGCGGCGATGTTGGGCTGGCGGTTGCCCCTGGGTGGATTGCTGCTGCGGCCCTATGGCGGCGCTTCCATCGCGGTGAAGATTTCCGAGAACTGGGAGAAACCCACGGGCAGCACCAACCGGGTCTATGCCTACGAGGACCTCGACGTCATGGTGCATGCCGGCGTGACTGTCGGCTGGCGGCGCCTGCTGGTGGATGTGCGGGGCAGCTGGGGTGTGTTGGAGCAGGTCATCGACCTGGACTATGACAATGCCGGCGGTTGTGGCAGGGCCGACGACGCCCTGGAGGGGGTCAAGGTGCCCCAGGCGGGAGACAAGTCCGTTTGATTCCAGGTGGGCCTGG
>QNDV01000134.1 GCA_003646045.1 bacterium | reverse complement strand
TGCACGCGGTACTCGTCCAGGGGTGTGCGCTTGCCGTAACCATTGCGGGTGACCGCCAGCAGGGTGCAGCCCTCGCTGCATTCTTCCCCGATGACCACCATGCCTATCACCTGCTGCTTGCGGCCCAGGGAGATGCCCCTCACGCCACGCGCCGTGCGTCCCATGGCCCTGGCGTCGGTCTCGTGGAAGCGGATGGCCATGCCGCCACTGGTGGCCATGATGATGTCCGTGTCGCCGTTGGTTTCGCGCACGGCGACCAGGTGCTCGCCCTCGAGCAGGTTTATGGCTCGTATACCGGCCTGCCGCGGACGCGAAAAGTCCACCAGGGGCGTACGTTTGATCACGCCGAAATTGGTGGCGAAGGCCAGGAAATGGTCGTCGGTGAAATCGCGTACCGGCACCACGGCGTGGATCTTGTCGCCGGGCTGGATCTGGATCAGGTTCACCAGGGGTTTGCCCTTGGAGGTACGGGCCGCCTTGGGAATGCGGTACACCTTCAACCAGTACAGCTGCCCCTTCTCCGTGAGCACCAGCAGGTATTGGTGGGTCGAGGCCACGAACAGGTTGTCCACGAAGTCCTCGTCCTTGGTGCCCATGGCGGCGATACCCTTGCCGCCCCGGCCCTGCTCGCGATAGGTGTCCAGGGGAATGCGCTTGGCGTAGCCCTGGTTGCTGATGGTCACCACCATGGGCTCGTCGGCGATGAGATCCTCCAGATCGATCTCGCCCTCATCCTCGACGATGTCGGTGCGCCGATCGTCGGCGTACAGTTCGCGTACCTCGCCGATCTCCTCGCGGACGATCTGCAACACCAGGTCACGGCTGTCCAGGATGGCTTTCAGTTCGGTGATCCGTTGGATCAGCTCGGCATACTCGTCCTCGATCTTCTGGCGCTCAAGACCCGTCAAACGGGCCAGGCGCAGGTCGAGAATGGCCTGGGCCTGGATCTCGCTCAGGCTGAAGGTTTCGATCAGCCCGGTACGCGCCTCGTCCGGTGACGCGCTGGCCTTGATGAGCTCGACGATGGCGTCGATGTTGTCCAGGGCGATGCGATAGCCCTCGAGAATGTGGGCCCGCTCCTCGGCCTTGCGCAGCGCGTACTGGGTGCGCCGGACGATGACCTCTTCCCGGAACTTCAGGAACTCCTGCATCGTCTCCTTGAGACTCATCACCCGGGGCCGGTTGTTCACCAGGGCCAGGTTGATGACGCCGAAGGTATTCTGCAGGTAGGTGTGGGTGTAGAGCTTGTTGAGAATCACCTGGGGAAAGGCGTCCTTCTTGAGCATGATCACGATGCGCATGCCGTCGCGATCCGACTCGTCCCGCAGGTCGCTGATACCCTCGATGGTGCCGGCGCGCACCAGGTTGGCGATCTTCTCGATCAACGTGGCCTTGTTAACCTGGTAGGGAATCTCGGTGACGATGATCCTGGCCCGGCCGTTTTTCTCGATCTCCACGTCGGTGCGGGCGCGGACCACCACCCGGCCGCGGCCGGTGGTGATGTAGTCGTAGATTCCCCGCCGTCCATGGATGATGCCGCCGGTGGGAAAGTCCGGCCCTTCCACGAAGTTGAGCATTTCGTGGGGCTCGAGATCCTGGTTGTCCAGTAGGGCCAGCAGGCCGTTGCAGACCTCGCCCATATTGTGGGGCGGAATCTTGGTGGCCATGCCCACGGCGATACCGTCGGCGCCGTTGACCAGCAGGTTGGGCACCTTGGAAGGCATCACGCTGGGCATCATGCGCGAACCGTCATAGTTCGGCACGAAATCCACGGTTTCCTTGTCCAGGTCCCGCATGACATCGGTGCTGAACTTCGTCAGACGCGCCTCGGTGTACCGCTCGGCCGCCGCCGAGTCGCCGTCCACCGAACCGAAGTTGCCCTGGCCGTCGATGAGGGGATAGCGCAGGGAGAAGTCCTGGGCCATGCGCACCATGGTGTCGTAGACCGCGGTGGTGCCATGGGGATGGTAATTACCGGTGGTGTCACCAGTGATCTTGGCGCTCTTGCGGTAGGGCCGGCCCGGCTGCAGGTTCAGGTCGTTCATGGCCGTCAATACCCGCCGGTGCACGGGCTTCAAGCCGTCACGCACGTCGGGCAATGCCCGACTGATAATAACGGACATGGAGTACTCGAGGTAACTCGTGCGCATCTTCTCGGAGATGTCCACGTCGATTACGATCTCGCCCACCTGGGTCGGAGTCGCGGCGCCCTCGGGCTGCTTCTCGTCGTCGCCCTGGACGTTATCGTCCCTGATATCGTCGTCGTTGCGATTGTCGTCGGACATGCCTCGCCTCACGTAACCGGACTAGATGTCCAGGTCCTCCAGCTTGATCTGGGTCGCGTTTTCCTCGATGAAGCGGCGGCGCGGTTCCACGTCGTCGCCCATCAGGGTAGTGAAGATGTGGTTGGCCTCCGCGGCGTCATCCACATTGATGCGGGTCACCGTGCGGACCTCCGGGTCCATGGTGGTTTCCCACAACTGGTCGGGGTTCATTTCACCCAGGCCCTTGTAGCGTTGCACGTAGATACCCCTGCCGCCCATGTCCTCCACCAGCCGGTCCTTCTGTTCCTCGCTGTAGGCGTAGACCTCGGTCTTGCCCTTCTTGACCCGGTACAGGGGCGGCTCGGCGATGTACATGTGACCGTGCTCGATGATCTCCCGGAAATGACGGAAGAACAGGGTCAGGATCAGGGTGCGGATGTGGCTGCCGTCCACGTCGGCATCGGTCATGATGATGACCTTGTGGTAACGCAGTTTTTCGATGTCGAAGACACCCAGGCCCACGCCGGTGCCGAGGGCGGTGATGATGGTCCGCACCTCGTCGTTGCCCAGCATCTTCTCCAGGCGCGCCTTCTCCACGTTGAGGATCTTGCCCTTGAGCGGCAGGATGGCCTGGAAGCGGCGGTCGCGGCCCTGCTTGGCGCTGCCACCGGCGCTGTCGCCCTCCACCAGGTAGATCTCGCACTCGGCCGGGTCGCGGCTGGAGCAATCGGCCAACTTGCCCGGCAGGGCCGCGGAATCCAGGGCGCTCTTGCGGCGGGTCAGGTCGCGGGCCTTGCGGGCCGCCTCGCGACCCATGGCCGCGGCCACGCACTTGGCGATGACGGCCTTGGCTTCACGGGGATGCTCGTCCAGGTACTCGGCCAGGTAGGTGTTGACCAGGGACTCGACCTGACCCTTGACCTCGGTGTTGCCCAGCTTGGTCTTGGTCTGGCCCTCGAACTGGGGCTCGGGGATCTTCACGGCGATGATGGCCGTCAAACCTTCGCGCACGTCGTCACCCGTCAGGCCCTTCATGTCCTTCTTTATGAGGCCGCTGCCGGCGGCGAAGATGTTCAGGGTGCGGGTCAGACCGGCGCGAAAACCACTCAGGTGGCTGCCACCCTCGGTGGTGTTGATGTTATTGGCGAAGGTGAAGAGGGCTTCGCTGTAGCCGTCGTTGTAGTCCATGGCGATCTCGATCTGGATGCCGTCCTTCTCGCCTTCGAAATAGATCGGCTCGGGACAGACTACCGTGCGGCCCTCGTTGAGCCAGCGCACGTACTCGACGATGCCGCCTTCGTACAGGAATACCTCTTCGCGCGGCTCGTCGGCCAGGTCGCCACGCTCGTCGCTGATGGAAATGGTCACGCCGCGATTGAGGAATGCCAGTTCACGCAGGCGACCCCGCAGGGTCTCGAAGCTGTAGGCGATCTCAGGGAAGATCTCGCCGTCGGGCCTGAAGCTGATGATGGTGCCGCTCTCCTCGGCGGGACAGACGCCGGTCATCTCCATCTCACCTGCCGGCACACCCTGCTCGAAGTGCATCTCGTAGATCTTGCCCTCGCGACGCACCTCGGCGTGGGTCCACTCACTCAAGGCGTTGACACAACTGACACCCACGCCGTGCAGACCGCCCGAGACCTTGTAGCTGCCCTTGTCGAACTTGCCGCCGGCATGAAGGCTGGTCAACACCACCTCCAGGGCCGGCTTGCCCTCTTCCTTGTGCATGTCCACGGGAATACCGCGACCGTTGTCATTGACGGTGATGACATCGTTGTCACTGATGGACACGATGATGCGGTCGCAGTAGCCGGCCATGGCCTCGTCGATGGAGTTGTCCACCACCTCGTAGACCAGGTGATGCAGACCGCGAGCGCTCGTGTCGCCGATGTACATGGCGGGGCGTTTGCGGACGGCCTCCAGGCCTTTGAGTACCTGGATACCGTCAGCGGTATAGCCCTTCGAGCCGGCGGCACCGTTGGTATGGTTTTTGTTGTCGGTCATGGGTTCCTACCCGGCCTCCGTTGCCGTGCCGGTCGTCCCCGCCACCGTATGGCGGTGACGGTACCGGTGCCGAAGACGGCATTGAATTTTGATATGATCGCCGGTGCGAGCATGGTTACTTCCTGCCGCCAGGCTCCGTGGTCCGCTTCCAGGACGAGTTCGCCCTCCTGCAGATCCACCGCCCGGGTGTGGCGTCCGATCTCTTCGCCGGCTATCTCGGCCCAGCGCAGCAGTGGCGCCCGTTCCTCGAGCCGCTCGTCCAGTCCTGCCTGGCGCAGGGCGTCGGGCAGGATCCGGGACAGGGGCTGGGGTCCGCGGCGGCGCTCGGACATGAATAGTCTTCCTTCAGCAATGACGGTTTCTCCGCTGGTGCCTAGAGGGTGGCAGAGGGGTCCTCCACGGCCGTGAACACTCCGGCCTCCACGCGCCACGCGCTCATGCCCTCGGGTCGCCAGTCGGCGATGTCGTCGGGCCGGGCGGTGGCGATGAAGACCTGGTGCAATCTGGTTGTCATCTCCTGCAAGCGCCGGGTCCTTTCCCGGTCCAGTTCGCTGAAGATGTCGTCCAGAAAAAGCACTGGCCGCACCTGCCGTCGCCGGTAGAGCGCATCGCTGCGCGCGAGGATCAGGGAGATCGCCGCGGAACGTGTTTCGCCCTGGGAGCCGTAGGTGCGTAGATCCCATCCATCGGCCCCGCCGAGCCGTACTTCGAAGTCGTCCAACTGCGGCCCGGTGAGAGGTCTTCCACGTTGGATCTCCAACTCTGTAATATAGTCGATTTCCTCGTAAATATCCCGCTCCAAAGTAGGGTTTTTTGGGGTTTTTTCCGGTGATTCCGTGCTTTGCGGGGACAGATGGGCCGCCACCGACTCCAAGCGGGGACGGTAGGTCATGGTCAGGCTATGGGAATCGTCCGTCAGGTCGCGGTGGGCCCTATCGGCCGAGGGGGTGAGCAGGGCCGCATATTCGGCCCGGCCCAGACAAACAGGGGCTGCGTGGTGGGCTATTTCCCGGTTCCAAGCCGACAGGTCGTCACGGGCGTTGGTCGCTGAAACGACCCCTTGGCGCAGGTCCCGCAGCAGCCCGGTTTTCTGTTTGAGGGCGCGCTGGAAAGAGGTCAGGTGTTCGAGATGGGTGGCATCGATCTCAGCCATGCCCTGGTCCACGAAATGGCGTCGCCGTTCGGGAGCGCCGCGTACCAGCCGGATGCTGTCCGGGTTGAAGAAGACTGTGGCCAGGCGACCCACCAGATCGGCCCGGCGGCGCACCGCCTCGCCGTTTATCCTGAAGCGCCGTCCGCCGTCCCGGCCCAGCCCATACTCGCATTTGAAAAGGGCGTCGGTGTCCTCGGCAACCTCCAACTCTACGTGCAGGGCATCCTGGTTGAAGGAGACGAGGTCGGTGTTGCGGGCGCCGCGATGACTGCGGCCCAGGGCGAAGTAGTTGAGGGCCTCAAGGAGGTTGGTCTTACCCTCACCGTTGCGCCCCTGGACCAGGTTGACCCGGGACGAGAACGTCAGGTCCGTGTCGGCCAGGTTGCGAAAACCGTTGAGGCGGGCCGAGACTATCCGCATCTAGGTTGGTCGATTCATGAACAGACCAACCTCAGTCGCCGGCCAGGCGGAGGGGCATCAACAGGCAGAGCACGCCCGTGTCGTCGCCTTCCTCGGTGACCGGGCGGATCAGGGCCGCGCTCTGGGAATCCTTCAGGGACAGGACTACGCTGTCCGAACGCAGGTTCTTCAGCACGTCCTGCAGGTAGGCGTAGTTGAAGCCTATCTCCAAGGCGTCGCCGTCATAGGACACGGCCAGCTCGTCCTCGGACACGCTGCCCTCGGCGCCCCGGGCTGACAACTCCATGCGACCGTTCTCCACCCCCACCTTGATCTGGCTGGTGATGCGGTCGGCGGTAATGGACACGCGGCGGATGGCCTGGGCGAACTCGGCCTTGTCCACCGTCACGTCCTTGTCGTTGTCCTTGGGGATGACAGCGTTGTAGTCGGGGAAGGGGCCCTCGAGCAGGCGCGCGTGCAGCACCGTGTTGCCGGCCCGGAAGCTGACCTGCTTGTCACCCAGGAAGATGGTCACGTTGGGTGAATCCTCTTCCCCCAAAGAGGCCACGATACGCGGCAACTGGCGCAGACCGGCGGTATCGA
>QNDV01000133.1 GCA_003646045.1 bacterium | reverse complement strand
TCTCTAACGGTGGAGGACGACGGCGACGGCATTCCTTTCCGGGATCTCCCGCTGGCCTTCGAGCGCCACGCCACGAGCAAGATCACCTCGGCGGCGGATATCATGCGTGTGGGCAGCTTCGGTTTCCGGGGCGAGGCCCTGGCGTCCATCGCCTCGGTCAGCCGTGTGCGCTGCATCAGTCGCACCGCCGACGAGGATCCGGGCGGAATGATCGAGATCGAGGGCGGCGAGATCAGCCGCCGCGAGCCGGCGCCGCGCAATATCGGCACCTCGGTCACGGTCAGCGACCTGTTCTACAACACTCCCGCCCGGCGCAAGTTCATGAAGACGGCCCAGGCCGAAAAACGCGCCGTGATGAAACTGCTGACCCGCCTGGCATTGGCCCACCAGGACGTCCGCTGGCTGGTGAAGACCGACGGTGATATCGCCATGGATCTGCGACCGGCCGCCGGTTTGACCGACCGGGTCAAGGACCTGCTCGGGGCCTCGGTGGCGGGACATCTGGCGCGCTTCGAATTCGAGAAGGGCGGCTTCAGTATCGGTGGCCTGGCCTCGCGTCCCACCTGGACCCGGGGCAACCGCGAACAACAGTTCGTCTTCGTGAATCGGCGCCCGGTGGAGAGCCGGGCCCTGAGCCAGGCCATCGTCCAGGCCTACCGCGAAGTGGTGCCGACCGGTCGGTACCCCGTAGTCGTCGCGTTCCTGCAGGTACCCACCGGCGAGGTTGACGTCAATGTGCACCCGGCCAAGACCGAGGTGCGGCTGCTGCTGGAACGGGAGGTATTCACCCTGCTGAAGAACGCCCTGGTCGATGGTTTGAGCCTGCGCTCGGCGGACGACCTGCGGCCCTGGAGCGGTCACGATCAGGTTACGGGCGGCGGCACGGACGAGAATGCCACCGAGCGCCTGGCGGAAGCCGAAGGCGACTACCTGCGCCGCTACTTCCAGCGCGGCTCCTCGGCCGGTTACGAGGCCAGCGGCGTGGCGGCGGGGCAGGGGCAACTCTTCGGGGCCAGCGCCCTGCGTGATGACGAATCGACGGGACAGGATTCGGCTCTGGACACTGCGCCCGGTCTGTCCCTGGCCCAGGACGCACCGCTTCATCCGGCGCCTTTCTGGCAATTGCACCGCACCTACATCGTCACCCAGATCCGAGGCGGCCTGGTACTCATCGACCAGCACAACAGCCACGAGCGGATACTCTACAACGAGGCGCGAAAGTCCCTCGAATCGGAGTTGGGGGTGGCCACGCAGCAGTTGCTTTTCCCGGCCCACCTGGACCTGTCGCCGGGGCAGGTGCAAGCATGGCAGGCCCATGCCGACCAACTCACCACCATGGGCTTTACCATCGAGGCCTTCGGCGGCCGGAGCATCCTGGTCCAGGGTATTCCCGCCAGCCTGAAGAACTGGAACGAGGGGCGCCTGCTGCTGGACATGCTGGATGACCTGGCCTACGACAGTAACCCCAGCCGCGAGAACCAGGTGGACCTGCTCGCGAGCTACGCCTGCCACGGCGCCGTGCGGGCCGGCGAGCCCCTGACCGTGCCCGAGATGCAAAACCTTGTGGACCAGCTCTTCGCCACCGACACGCCCTTGTCCTGTCCCCACGGTCGGCCCACCCTGATCCAGTTCTCGTTGTCGGAACTGGAGAAGCGCTTTGGGCGGTCCTAGAGGCATTTGCCCAGTGATCGTCGGCCCCACAGCCGTGGGCAAGACGGCACTGGTTACGTCCCTGGCTGAGCGCCTGCCCCTGGAAGTCATCAGTCTGGACAGTCGGCAGATATACCACGGGCTGCGCATCGGCACGGCCCAGCCCACTGCAGAGGAACTGTCCATCTGCCCTCATCATCTCGTGGACTTCGTGGACCCCGACGACAGTTACGACGCCCAGCGGTATCGGCGGGATTTTTGCGGCATTCATGCCGGGATCGTCGGGCGCGGCGGCGTGCCGCTGCTGGTGGGTGGTGCGGGCATGTACCTCACCGCCGTGCGCGAAGGATTCATGGCGGTGCCGGGTCAGACGCCGGAGCGACTGCAAGAGGTCCGGGCGGAATTGGCACCTCTCACCGACGCGGAGATACGCCTGCGCCTGGCTGACGCTGATCCGGACAGCCACGCAAGACTGCACGCCAACGACCGGCAGCGTAGCCAGCGAGCGCTGGAGGTGTACCTGCTGAGCGGGCGCAGCATGACGGAACTGCAGGCGGCGCAGGTGGACGACCCGGCTCTGGGGTTGGAGTTCCCGGTGTTTGTGCTGGAGCGGCCGGTGAAGGAACTGGACGCGCGGATCCTGCGGCGGACGGAAACCATGTTGCAGCAGGGGTGGATCGACGAGACGGCCGAGGCCCTTACCCGGCACCGGTCAGACGGTCCGGGGCTGCGGAGCATCGGCTACCGGGACATCGTGCGACATCTGCAGGGCGATCTGGCGCGGGATGACCTGACGCCGGCCGTGGTGCGAGCCACACGCCAGTACGCCAAGCGGCAGCGGACCTGGTTCCGGAAGGTGGCGGGAGTTGGTCGCGGCAACCCCGACGATCCCGCCCTCGCTGTTGCCATCGGCGAGGCGCTTGCTCCGCGCTAGTCAAGTCAGTGTAAAACAGGCTGCCCGACAATCCCCGGTATTGTCACTTCGGACACCGTCCAGCAATCACCCCACACACCGGTTTCGGCGCCGGGGCCACTGCCCTCGGGCAGCGGTTCACAATCGGCGAACATGCAAAAGACCGGTGCCTCGAACGAATAGCTCACCGGAGTGCCCCGGGAGAGGGAAAAGTCGTCATCCGCATCCGCTACGAAGATCTCGGTGGGCGGAAGTGGTCCGCTGCTCTGGTGAAGGGGCGTGACGAAACACACCAACGGTTCTTCGGTGAACGGCCGGATCTCCAGGGTCAACAGGAGCGCCTGGCCATTGACTATCGGGATGTTCGACCCGATCAGGAAATCCGGTGTGGCTCCGTAATCGACGGTTGTCGGAGGAAGCTCGATTTGAACCGGGACCTGGGGCGAAAATTCGAGTCTGAACTGATAGCCGCCGAGGGTGGTAATGGGCGCGCCGGTATTCTCGTTGTAGGGATTCAGGAGCACCACGTAGGCGGCGACGGGGTCGACTGGACCCGTATAGCTCGTGCAACCGGCGGGGTTGCCGGGCGCCGGCTCGAGATAGATGCCGATGCCGTTGTAACACTCGGAGACGGACTGGGCGGTGGCGGAGGCGGCCAGCGCCAGACAGGCGGCAAGGACGATGGATATCCGCATGGTCGCGATACCTCCGGTTATTGGTATTTGTTGATATTGCGCTTTCGATTCTAGCATACGAGTGGTCGCGGGTGAAGCCGGATCGCTTTACTTGGGGAAGGCGACCAGACCGGCGAGACGCCCCTCTGAATCCTTCTTCACCTGAAATAGTTCAATAGGAATACTTCACCTGAATAAATATGGAGCGGGCTACGAGGCTCGAACTCGCGACCCCCAGCTTGGGAAGCTGATGCTCTACCAACTGAGCTAAGCCCGCTCCGGACTGCCAAGCTAACCCGGGCCCGGGGCGCTGTCAACCGACCCGGAGCGTTGCCCCGTCAACGGTTGCGCCCCGGAGGTTCCTGTAGTTTCTTGGACCCATGATTCCACTTACGCGATCCTTCCCGCCACCGCTGGACCAGCTCCACCAGTGGCGTCCCGGCGACCAGGTCACCCACCTGGACGGTCGCCCTCTCGAGGACATCCTGGACCTCTACTACTACACACCCGAGGGTGTGCGCACGACCCTGGACATCCGCAGCGCGGACGGCGAAACCGCCACCGTGGAACTGGATCCCGGCGACATCGACCAGGTCACGGCCTGTTTCGCGCCCATGGAATTCAAGACCTGCGCCTGCGACTGCGTGTTCTGCTTCGTGGACCAGAATCCCGAGGGCATGCGCGACACCATCTACGTCAAGGACGAGGACTACCGTTTCAGTTTCCTCTACGGCAACTACATCACCCTGACCAGCCTGGGCAAACGCGGCCTGGAGCGCATCAAGGAGCAGCGCATGTCGCCGCTCTACGTGTCGGTCCACGCCACGGACATCGATGTGCGCACGCGCATGCTGGGGATAAAGCGTCGCATGGATGTGGTGGCCATCCTGCGCGATCTGTGCGAGGCGGGCATCGAGATTCATACCCAGGTGGTGCTCTGTCCGGGTTGGAATGATGGCGCGATCCTCGAGAAGACCTTTCGCGAACTGCTGGAACTGGCGGCGCCGCCCGAGGATGGGGACGAGGTGTTCCATGCCGTCAGCCATCGGGGCCACGACTATGACGGACAGGAGGGCGATGCCGTGGAGCTGTCCGGCAATGGCGGTGTGCGTTCCCTGGCCGTAGTCCCCGTAGGACTGAGCGCCCATCGCAAAAACCTGACGAAACTCGACCCCGTCACCCCTGACATCGCCGCCGCCGCCATCGAGCAGATCGCGGCCTGGCAAACCGAGGCGCGGGCGCAGGTGGGCTACGGATTCATCTACCTCAGTGACGAATTCTACCTGCTGGCGGATACGCCCTTTCCCGCCACCGCCAGCTACGACGGATTCGGGCAGGTGGACAGCGCCATCGGCCTGACGCCACGGTTGCGCGCGACCTGGGCCGAGGAACTGGAGTGGGGGGCGGAGGATGGCGAACTGCCGACGCGCCCCTTGACCGTACTTACCGGCGAACTGGCAGCCAACGCCTGGCGCCGCGAGTTCACACCGGTGTTGGAAACAGCCGGTGCGCCACCGGTGGAACTGGTGGGGGTGGCCAATACGCTCTACGGCCACACCGTCACCGTGGCGGGACTACTTTCGGGTGACGACCTCCGCCGTGCCCTGCTGGAGCTGCCGGCCTCACCGGCGCGCACCGTGGTTCTTTCGCCGCGGGTCTTCAACAGCGACGAACTGACGCTGGACGGTATGACACTTGGCGAGATAGCCGCCGACCAGCCTCATCAGGTGTTGGTGGGCGAGGAAGACGGTTTCGTTGCTTTCTGGAGCCAACTGGGCTAGTTTCGCGACTGATTGGCATTTCTGTTTTCGTTCCCACAGGCAGGTGAGTCCTTGGCTTTGCGCACTGTCGCCATTATCGGTCGCCCCAATGTGGGCAAATCGACGCTTTTCAACCGGATCATCGGCGAGCGCCGCTCCGTGGTGCACGAAACCGCCGGCGTGACCCGCGACCGCATTGCCGAGACCACCGACTGGGCCGGCCATCCCTTCCAGTTGCTGGACACCGGCGGCATCATCCCCTTCGGCGAGACAACCGGTGATTTCGACGCGGCGGTGACCGAGATCGCCCGCAACTCCATCGAGGAAGCCGATGTGGTGCTTTTCATGGTGGACACCAAGGTGGGCCCCATGGCCTGGGACGAGTCCATCGCCCGGGATCTGCGGAAGACCGGCAAGCCCGTGGTGCTGACCGCCAACAAGGTGGAGAAGGACGCCGACCGGGCCACGCTCAGCGAGTTCTACAGCCTCGGCCTGGGTGAGCCGCACGGCATAAGCGCCCTGCACGGCTATGGCATCGGCGACCTGTTGGACGAGGTGGTCAAGGGCTTCCCCGCCCAGGAAATCGAGCAGCCATGCGATTGCAAGGTGGCGATCCTGGGTCGACCCAACGTGGGCAAGTCCTCGCTGCTGAATATCCTGGTGGGACGTCAGGAGGCCCTGGTCAGCGAGGTGCCCGGCACCACCCGCGACTCGGTGCACACCGACCTCAAGTGGCACGGCAAGACCATCCGCCTCATCGACACCGCCGGTCTCAAGCGCAAGTCCCGGGTCAAGGAGGCCGTGGCGATCTTCAGCAACATGCGCACCCTGCGCGCCCTGGAACAATGTGACGTGGCGGTGCTGATGGTGGATGCCTCGGCGGGCACCGTGAGCCAGGACGCCAAGATCGCCGGCCTGATACACGACGCCGGCAAGGGCGTGATCGTCTGCTTCAACAAATGGGATCTGGTGGGCAAGGAGACCAACACCCATCTCAAGCAATGGGAGGACTTCTGCCATGAAGTGCCCATGCTGACCTACGCGCCCTGGTTCACCATGAGTGCCGAGACCAAGCAGCGCACCGGACGCATCATGGAACTGGTCTGGGAGGTTCACGAGGCGCGGCGGAAACGGGTGACAACCTCGACCTTGAACGATTTCCTGGAGGGGGCCATCCACTACCAGCAGCCCCGCAGCCACGGCGGCGGGCTGGGCAAGATCTACTATGCCACCCAGGCCGAAACGGCGCCGCCTTCCATCGTGCTCAGCGTGAACGAGCCCCGCTTCTTCGCGCGGGAGTACCTGCGTTACCTCAACAACCAGCTGCGCAAGGAATACGGCTTTACCGGCACCCGGATTTTTGTGAAACTGAAGAAGCACTGATACCCGGTTGGAACGCCAACAGAATGGTCGCCATGCTGCTGATCCTCTTCATGATCATCGCCTTCGCCCTGGGCTCGGTGCCGTTCAGCTTCATTCTCGGCAAGCGTGTGCGGGGCATTGACCTGCG